>DATDHA010000274.1:0-3040 GCA_036521815.1 Alphaproteobacteria bacterium
GCAATTGTTTGAGCACGTCCTTCATGACCCGCTCGGTCGTCGTGCCGGGCAGGACGGCGATCTTTTTGCCCGCGAGGTCTGCTGGAGCGCGGATATTGGAATCGAGCCGCACGAGCATCTCGGTTCCGGTGAGGAACGTAAACAAGGTGAAGTCGAAGCGGGCCTCGCGCGAGAGCGTGCGGGTCGTGGCGCCGCACTCGATGTCGATGTCGCCGGACTCAAGCTTGGTAAAGCGCGTTTCCGCATCCACCGGCACGAACTTCACATCGAGGTTGTCCACCTTGAGGGCGATCTTCACCTCGGCGACGACCCGATCGCAAAGATCGATGGAGAAGCCCTCGGGCTGACCGCCCGCAGCGGACGAGAAGGGTGGCGCATCGGTGCGATAGCCGAGGAGGATGGCACCACTCGCCTTGATCTTGTCGAGAGTATCGGCGCGGGCGATTGACGCGAGCGATAGAATGCACATCGCGGCGCACGCGATCGCCATTCGGATGACACGCATGGCAAGCCCCCCAGCCATTTCCCCGTGCTTGGCATGAGAGCACAGTTTTGGCACCCTCGCCACCTCGGATCGTCGTCCAGCACCCGTGCGGCCGCTCCTGGCGGAGCGAGGTGTTCAGCCCCTAATGGAGCCCTCTAATTCCCGAGACGACTCTGCGCACTTGTTCGTTTTGCTGCGCCTGCGCCGCCATGGCGGAAGACACCTGGTCCTGTTCCGCCGCCTTGATCTGGTCGACCAGCTTATCGATCCGGTCGCGCCTCTGGCTGCGCGTCATCGTGCCCTGCTGAATTGCCGCCGTCATGCTCATATCTTCGGCAATGAGCTCTTCGTAGAGGCCGCTCAGAGAGGGGTTGTATCGCTCATACATCCGCACCGCGGAATAGGCGCATTGACGCCATTCGAGCTCGTTCGGTGCCAGTGCCGTCTCCGCGACGCCGGCCACCTTGTCCGGATCATAGCCATGTATGGCGGTGCACTGCTTGAGGTCGGCGTTGAGCTTGTCGCGGGCCTGCATCAGTTGCGCTTCCGGAGAACTGGAATTGCTGGAGCCGCTATCGCAGGCGGTTATCGCGGCGAAGATGGCGAGCGATACGGCGAGCATGACGAGTTTCGATCTCATTGCCCCTCCGAGTGTTGCGAAGTCAGGCTCAGGGGATCGTTTGCGGGGTCGACTGGCAACCCACCCCTCCACAGGACGCGTAACGCCAACCGGGGAGGCGCGCCTTGCCCCCCGCACCCCCAGCCCATCGATGAATTCTATATGTATCAAAGCCCGGCGGCCATCGAGCCAAATCAGCCGCTTCTTAGCGCCATATTAAGGTCTCTCGCCGCCGCGCACGCAGATGCGATGCGATGCATCTGCGCAACTAAGTATTTGTTTTATTTTGTTATTCACCGCCACCGGACATCCTGTGCGAAAAGCTCACGCCGCCGTCGAAAAAATATCTATCGATTGACATTATCGAATGAATGAAATAAATCCACTGCCTTTCGGGGAAGGAAGGGATGAGCAACGTCGAGCGACATTTTCGTCCTGGCACCTACCAGCGGGGTGAGGACACTCGCCGGCGCATTCTCGACGCCGCGATCGAAATCTTCGCGGCCGAGGGATATGACGGGGCGAGCACACGCACACTTGCTGAGCGTGCCGGCGTAAACCTCCCGGCCATCCAATACTATTTCGGCAGCAAGGAAGGCCTCTACCGCGCCGTCGTCGAGTACATGGTTCGGCAAATGGAATTGGGCATGGACCCGATTGCCGAGCGCGTGCGGGCGCTGCTTGCTGGCGGCGAGCCTTCGCCGAAGGAACTCCTGGGACTCCTCTGCGAAATGCTCGACGCCTTTGTCCTGGTCGTATTCGACAAGGAACATCAGCAGAGCCGGCGGCTTCTCTGGGCGCGTTCCGAGGTCGAGCAGACGGCGGCACTCGATCCGCTGCACGAGCGCGCGAGAAAGCAGATCTTCGAGCCTTGCGCGATGCTGATAGCGCGCCTCCTCGGCCTCGCCGCGGACGATGAGCAAGTCGTCCTTCGGACCATCGCGATGATCGGTCAGGTCGTGATCTTCTGCAACAAGGCCACGCGTCGGGCCCTCGGGTGGGCCGACTGCGGCCAGGACCGGATCGCGGCGATCCAAAGGATCGTGCGCCAGCACGCAGAGGCGATTTTCTCGGTCGAAGGTGCGAGGCGATGACGGCGGAGAAGCGCCTCGCGGGGATTCCCACGGCGCGGCGCGCCGTCGCTTTCATGGCGGCTATCGCCGCGGCGAGCGTCACGGCGGGATGCGAGCTCGGCCCGGATTTCACGCGGCCCCAAGCTGCCGAGGGTGCCGGCTACACGCCGGAGCCTTTGCCCGCCGCGACCGCGTCGTCCGATGTGCATGGCGGCGAGGCGCAGCGTTTCGTTCAGGGCGGCGACATCTCGGGCCAATGGTGGTCGCTCTTTCGTTCCGAAGCACTCAACACTCTGGTCGATCGCGCACTCAAGGCGAATCCCTCCCTGCAATCCGCCGAGGCGACGTTGCGCGAGGCGCAGGAAAACGCCTATGCGGAAGAGGGCGCCTTGTTCCCGACCGTGAGCGCCAACTTCACGCCGCAGCGCTCGAAGATTTCCGGCGAGTCATTCGGGGTACCGGCCAATATTCCGTCTTTCAGCCTGGTCACGGCGTCGGTGAATGTCTCCTACGCGGTCGACGTGTGGGGCGGCACGCGGCGGCAGATCGAATCGCTCCAAGCCCAAGCGGAAATGGACGCCTTCGAGCTTGAGGCCGCATATTTGGCCCTGACGTCGAATGTCGTCGCGGCGGCAATCCAGGAAGCTTCCCTGCGCGATCAAATCACGGCGACGCAGGACATCATCGCGATCGAATCCCAGGAGCTCGAGGTCGTGCAGCGCCAATTCGAGCTCGGCGGCACGTCGAAGGTCGCCGTGCTCGCTCTGGCGGCGACCCTCGCGCAGACGCGCGCGACCTTGCCGCCGTTGCAGAAGCAATTGGCCCAGCAGCGCAACCTGCTTGCGGATCTAGCCGGCCGGTTCC
>DATDHA010000275.1:0-3072 GCA_036521815.1 Alphaproteobacteria bacterium
CCGTTGCTGAGGATCGCGGTTCGTCGTCAGGAGCCCACTCGGCTTGTGATAGCGGAAAAGGCGCGGGGATTCCGCTTGAGGCAGGGGATTGCCGTCGACGGTGATGACGCTTTCGCCGGTCACGACGACGGCGGGCGTGGTCAGCACCTTGCCGTCGAGCGCCACGCGACCATCGGCGATCCAACGCTCGGCATCCCGGCGCGAGCAAAGCCCGGCGCGCGCGAGCCGCTTGGCGATGCGCTCACCTTTGGAAGGCTCGGGCTCAGGCATGACACGCGTACCGGAAGTCAGTGAAAAAGCATCGATCGACGCCGCAGCCAGCCCTACGACGCGGCGGCGACGAAGGCGTCCAGGATTCGGCCATCCCCGGCGCTGATCAGGTATTCGGGATGCCATTGCACGCCGAGGCAGAAGCGATAACTCGGATGCTCGATACCCTCGATGATGCCGTCTTCGGCGGTCGCATTGACGATCACGTCGCGTCCGATGTCCTTGGCCGCCTGGTGATGCGCTGAATTGACTTCGAGCGCGTCCGATCCCGTGATCCGATGAAGGAGCGTTCCCTTGACCACGCGCACGACGTGGCCCGGCTCGGTGCGCGGGTTGGGCTGCTCATGGGCGAGAGCATTGTCCACTTCCTCGGGGATGTGCTGGATCAGAGTGCCGCCGAGCACCACGTTAAGGAGCTGCTGGCCGCCGCAGATGCCGAGCACCGGCATATCGCGCTTGAGCGCACCCTTGAGGATCGCAAGTTCGAAGGCCGTACGCCCGTCCTTCGTCTTCACGGTCGGATGTTTCGTGGTCGCCCCAAAGAGCGACGGATCGACGTCGAACGCCCCGCCGGTCACCACAAGTCCCCGGATGCGATCGAGGTAGTCCTCCACGCGATCGGGATCGTGGGGCAGGAGGACGGGCAGGCCGCCTGCCGCCGCGATGGTGTCGGAATAGTTCTGGCGCAAGGCGTACCAAGGCAGCTTGGAATAGCCGCCGGGCGGCTCGGAATCGAGGGTAAGGGCGATGGCAGGGCGAACCATGGGCGCAATGTAGGGTTTGGCGGCGGAGAGTGCAATCGGCAGGGTCGCTTGACGCCGCCGAGTGGTGCGGCCATGGTCTCGCCATGACCGCGACAGGACAGGGCCTCATGTCGCTCGCCCTCGAGCTCGCCGAACGGGCAGCCTTGCGGGGCGAGGTGCCGGTCGGCGCCGTTCTTGCCGACGCGCGCGGCCAAGTCGTGGCCGCCTGCGGCAATCGCATGGTCGAGCTTGGCGACCCCACGGCGCATGCCGAAATGTTGGCGATTCAGGACGCCTGTCGCACACTCGGCGAAGCGCGGCTTGAAGCGTGCGATCTTTACGTGACGCTCGAGCCTTGCGCCATGTGCGCGGCTGCCATTTCATTCGCACGGCTTCGCCGGCTCTATTTTGGGGCTTATGATCCAAAGGGTGGCGGGGTCGAGCATGGTGCACGATTCTATGCGCAGCCGACCTGCCATCACCGCCCCGAGGTCTATGGCGGCATCGAGGAAACCCGCGCGGGAGACCTGTTGCGCAGGTTTTTCGAGATGCGCCGTGCAACGAAGCCGGCGGTTGCGGCCGACAAGCGGTGAGCGCCACTCGAATGCGAGGGAGAGAGCAATGAACCAGCGTATACGCTATTACAGTGTGGCACCGGACGCGGTCAAAGCGATGCGCGGCTTGCAGGCTTATGTCGATGGGTGCGGCCTTGAACATTCGCTCATCGAACTCGTCAAGCTGCGCGCTTCGCAAATCAATGGCTGCGCCTATTGCGTCGATCTGCACACGCGGGACGCCCGCAAGGCCGGCGAGACGGAGCGTCGCCTCTACGCGGTTGCCGTCTGGGAGGAAGCGCCCTTCTTCACGGCGCGCGAGCGCGCTGCCCTTGCCTGGACCGAAGCCGTGACCCTCATCGCCAGGGACCACGTGCCGGATGCGGTCTATGAAGAGGTTCGCAAGGAATTCAGCGAGAAGGAGCTCGTCGACCTCACAATGGCAGTCGTCGCGATCAACGGCTGGAATCGAATCGCGGTGTCCTTCCGCCAACAACCCGAAATGCCCAAATCGACGCAGGCTGCGCAGTAGCCCGCTTTTGATGGATGCGCGTCGTCCAACGTTTCTTTTCTGGAGTGCATGGATATGGCCGTGACCAACGAACAGACGAGCAAGGAAAAGACCGACAAGGTGAAGAAGGACGACGCCGAATGGCGAGCGCAATTGACTCCGCTCCAATATCAGGTCACGCGCCACCACGGGACCGAGCGCGCCTTCACCGGCGAATACTGGAACTCGAAGACGCCCGGAACATATGTCTGCATTTGCTGCGGTCAGCCGCTCTTCGATTCCAACACAAAGTTCGAGTCGGGCACGGGGTGGCCAAGCTTCTGGGAACCGGTTGGGGAAGACGCCGTCACCCTCAAGACGGATCGCAGCTTCTTCATGTCGCGGACGGAAGTGCTCTGCAGCAAATGCGATGCCCATCTCGGCCACGTGTTTCCGGATGGGCCGAAACCCACGGGCGAGCGCTACTGCATGAACTCCGCGTCGCTCAAGCTGGTCGAGAAGAAATAGCTGTGACTACCGCGACGGCGGGCCCTTGAGCTCGACGCGGTTGCCTTCGGGATCGTCGAGATAGATCGAGGGACCTTCGCCGTCGGCACCGAAGCGCGGCTGCACATCCCCAGGGTCGATGCCGTGCGCGCGCAAATGCGCTGCGATCGCGGGCGGATCGAAGGGTTCGATCCTGAGGCAGAAGTGATCCATGTTGCGCCCTTCTCGACCGGCTGCGGCCCCGCCTTCCCGGCCGATCTTGCCGTGGACGTCCACGAGATCGATGAGTGCAGCACCCGCGCGAAGCTGGGTGAGGCCGAGCTCGGCCTGAATCTTCTCGATGGCACAGCCGAGCACTTCACGGTAGAAGCGCTCGACGCGCGCGGCATCGCGCACGCGCAGAACCACGTGATCGAGCCCGCGGATCGCGAACGGAATGGCGCTCGTCATGCCCGCCTCTTGTAACAGGCAAGTTGAGCCCCTCTCCGCCACGAAGTGGGGGAGAGGT
>DATDHA010000276.1:0-1688 GCA_036521815.1 Alphaproteobacteria bacterium
GCATTTCCCGCGCACCGACCCGGCGGTCATCATGCTGGTGATCGACGGCGAGCGCTGCCTGCTCGGGCGTCAGGCGGTGTGGATGCCGGGCATGCACTCGACCCTTGCGGGCTTCGTCGAGCCGGGCGAGAGCTTCGAGGAGGCCGTGGCGCGGGAGGTCTTCGAGGAGACCGGGATCCGCGTCGGGCAGGTCCGCTATCATTCGTCCCAGCCCTGGCCGTTCCCCGCGTCGATCATGATCGGCTTCCATGCCCAAGCCGAGACGACCCGGATCGACGTCGACCGCTCCGAACTCGAAGACGCCCAGTGGTTCGAGCGCCGCCGGCTTCTCGAGAGCCCGGAGGACGAAACCTTCCGCCTGCCGCGCCGCGATTCGATCGCGCGCCGGCTGATCGAGAGCTGGCTCGGCCGCGACTGAGACATTCCCTCTACCGGGCCGCACTCAGCTCCGCTTGATAGCGATAGGGGTGCGCCGGATAGACGCCGAGGATCTCGAAGCTTGTCGAGAAGAACTTGAGCTCCTCGAGTGCGAGCTTCAAACGCCGCTCGCTCGGATGGCCTTCGACATCGGAATAGAACTGGGTCGCGGTGAAGCGCCCGCCGAGCATGTAGCTCTCAAGCTTCGTCATGTTGACGCCGTTGGTGGCGAAGCCGCCGAGTGCCTTGTAGAGGGCGGCCGGCACGTTGCGCACGTTGAAGACGAAGGTCGTGATCACGGGCCCGCGCGCGGGATTGGGATCGACGGCCGCGCGCGCCATGACGAGGAAGCGGGTCGTATTGTGATCGGCATCCTCGATATTGGCGCTGAGGACCTCGAGGTCGTAGATTTCCGCCGCCAGCGAGGAGGAAATCGCGGCTTGGCGCTTGTCGTTCCACCGCGCGACATCGGCCGCCGCCGCCGCGGTATCGACGTGGACGACGGGCTTGAAATTATGGCGCCGCACGAAATTGCGGCACTGATTGAGCGCGTGGACGTGGCTGTGCACGATCTCGATATCCGAAAGCTTGGCGCCCTTGGGCACCACGAGGTGGTGATTGATGCGCTGAAAATGTTCTGCGACGATGTGAAGGCCCGAGTCGGGCAGCAGGTGGTGGACGTCCGCGACCCGTCCCGCAACCGAATTGTCGATCGGGATCATCGCGTAGGTCGTGCGCTTCTCGCGCACCGCGGCCAGCGTTTCCTCGAACGTCTCGCACGGCAGTGTGACCATCTCGGGAAAGACGATTCGGCACGCCATGTCCGAATTGGCGCCAGGGGCACCCTGGAACGAGATCAGCTTTTCGGGATCGGTCTTTTCCGACATCGCGTCCTGTGATGGCCTCAAGTGGCGGGATAGGGTCAATCCCGCCCCTTGCCGGCAAGTATTTCCCGGGCCCGCGCGAGATGGGCGGGAGTATCGACGCCGAGCGGAACCGTGTCAACGAGGGCCACGTCGATGCGCATGCCGGCCTCAAGCGCTCTGAGCTGTTCGAGCCGCTCGCGCCGCTCAAGGATGCCCTCTTTCAGCTCGACGAAGCGTGCGAGTGCCGCCCGGCGGTAGGCATAGATTCCGATGTGGAAGTAATGGGGGCCGGCACCGCCGGGCACGGTGACGCGGCTGAAATAGAGCGCGCGGCCGATCCGCTGGCCAGGGGCCAGGCCCACCACCACCTTGGGCACGTTCGGATCCCGGCGCTCGTCCTCGCGC
>DATDHA010000277.1:0-3124 GCA_036521815.1 Alphaproteobacteria bacterium
GAGATTGGAGTGGGCGCCATAAGACAAGCCAATCGAGGCTGACGCGCGGCTGATCTCCTCCATTGCGACGCAATGCTCGAGGTAGCCCATGCCGGTCCCGCCCCATTCCTCCCCGACCGTGATCCCGTGCAGCCCAAGCGCGCCGAGTGCCGGCCACAGATCGCGCGGAAAAGTGTTCGATTTGTCGATCTCGTCGGCCCTGGGTGCGATATGGTCCGAAGCGAAGCCGCGCACCGTCTCGCGCAGCATTTCGGCGGTCTCGCCGAGGCCGAAATCGAGCGTCGATGCCTGGTTAGGGATCATCGGATTTCACCTCCCGAACCGTGGTTTCGGACTCTAGCGGTAATGGGCCGATTTGCGAAGACGCCATCGGCCTCGCTGGCTGTGGCGCGCGGCGCGTCGGCCTTGCCGTGGAGCGTCATGAGCGTTGCGAGGCAAACCGCGATTTGGCACTCGCGCCCCTGCTGCAGTGCGCTGACGCGCGCCTCGGCGATCACGAGCGTGCGCCCCGGCTTTACCACGCGGCCGCGCGCGATCAGACGCTCGCCCTCCGCCGGGGAGAGGAGATTGAGCTTATACTCCACGGTCACGACCGTCGCATCGGCCGGCATCAAGGTGAACGCCGCATACCCGCAGGCGTTGTCCGCGATCATGCCCACAATGCCGCCGTGGATGAAGTCGTGCTGTTGTGTGAGGTCCTCGCGATAGGGAAGTTCGATCGCGACCTCGCCGGCCTCAACCTCCAGAAGTCGTGCGCCGATCGTTGCCATGGCGCGCTGGCGCGCGAAACTGTCGCGCACGCGCGCCTCAAACTCGGGATTGCACGCGTCAAATCGGTTCATAGCCATTCAATCTAGTTAACGTTTACGTAAACGTCAACAGTGATTTGTCCCCGGTGCCGACGGCTAATCGCGGGCCGCTGTTATCGGCCCTTGGCCCGGCCGGCTCGCTTGCCCGGCTTGGTGGCTTTTTCGAGCTCGGCGAGGCGTTCGTAACAACGCGCCTCGACCGTCGTGAGCTCGCGAAGGGTCACTTCGATGTCCTCGCGCTGCTGATGGAGCTGGCGCCGGCGCTCCTCGATCTTCGCAAGGAAGTGTCGAAGCTGGCCGGCCTCTCCCGGCGCACGGTCGTAGAGGTCGAAAATCTCTTTGATCTCCGAAAGGCTGAAGCCGAGCCTTTTTCCCCGCAGTATCAGGCGCAGGCGAACGCGGTCGCGCGCGCTGTAGATTCGCGTCTGCCCGCGCCGCGCTGGTGCGAGCAGCCCCTCGCCTTCATAAAAGCGGATGGTGCGCGTCGTAACGTCGAACTCACGCGAAAGCTCGGTGATGCTGAAGCGCTCAGCCATGCAGCACAGCACTCAACGCAGCCAAGCCTGGCGCACGCCCCTGGTCGTCGCGGTTGGCATGCTCGATTGCCGGCTCGCCTCAAGATCCTGCGCATCGACGACGGCGACGGCGGTCATGTTGACCACGCCGCGCGCCGTGACCGACGGCGTGAGAATGTGCGCGGGCAGTGCGGCACCCAAAAGTATCGGCCCCACGCTGAGGGCATTGGCCAGGACCTTCACCATATTGAAGGCGATATTCGCGGCATCGAGGGACGGCATGACGAGCAGATTGGCGCGCCCGGTGAGCTTCGAGTTCGGGAAGATGCGGTGGCGAATTTCCCCGGAAAGGGCCGAGTCGGCGTGCATCTCGCCCTCGACCTCAAGTGTGGGTGCGCGTGCGTGCAGCAGCCTCAGCGCCTCGCGCATCTTGAGGGCCGACGGCGCGTCGCTGCTGCCGAAATTCGAATGGGAGAGCAGCGCAACCTTGGGCACGATGCCGAATCGGCGCACTTCCTCGGCGGCCATGAGTGTGGTCTCGACGATCTCTTCCGCGCTCGGGTCCGGTGTGACGTACGCGTCGCACAAAAAATAGATTCCGCCGGAGGAGATCAGAAGGTTGAGGGCGGCGACCATGCGATGCTGCTGTCCGGCACCGATCACGTCGAGCAGATGGCGCAGGTGAATCTGATAGCGGCCGACGGTGCCGCACAGCATCGCGTCGGCATGCCCCTTCCTCACGCCGAGTGCGGCGATCACGGTATTGTTCGTGCGCAGCACGGTGCGCGCATAATCGGGCGACACGCCCTTGCGCTCCATGATTGCGTGGTAGCTCGTCCAGTAATCCTTGTAGCGCGGGTCGTCCTGCGGATTGACGATCTCGAAATGCTCGCCGGGGCGAATGCGCAAGCCGAGCTGCTGAATCCGCGCCTGGACGACGTGTGGCCGGCCGATCAGGATCGGCTTGGCGAGCCCTTCGTCGACCACGACCTGGACGGCGCGCAAGACGCGCTCTTCCTCGCCCTCGGCATAGACGACGCGCTTGGGGTTCTGGCGCGCGCGCTCGAACACGGGCTTCATGACGAGGCCGGAGCGGAACGCGAATTGCGTAAGTTGATCGCGATAAGCCTCGAAGTCGGTGATCGGCCGCGTCGCAACGCCGCTATCCATCGCGGCCTTGGCAATCGCCGGCGGCAATTCGATGACGAGGCGCGGATCGAACGGACGCGGAATGAGATATTCGGGACCGAAGCCGGAAATCTCGACGCCATAGGCCTTGGCGACGACGTCGGACGGTTCCTTGCACGCCAAGTCCGCGAGCGCGTTCACGCAGGCGAGCTTCATCGCCTCATTGATCGTCGTCGCACCGACGTCGAGCGCTCCACGGAAGATGAAGGGAAAGCACAAGACGTTATTGACCTGGTTCGGATAGTCCGAGCGCCCGGTCGCGATCACCGCGTCCGGGCGGGCGGTGCGCGCGACTTCCGGAAGGATCTCCGGCACGGGATTGGCGAGTGCCAGGATGAGCGGCTTCGGCGCCATCCGCTTCACCATGTCCCCGGTCAGGATTCCCGGCGCGGAGAGGCCGAGGAAGATGTCCGCACCGTCGATCACCTGATCGAGCGTCCGCGCCTTGATGTCTTTGGCGTAGATCGCCTTCCGATCGGTCATCTCCTCCTTGCGGCCGACGTAGACCACGCCCAGACGGTCAATGAGTGTCACGTTCTCCGGCTTGACCCCCATCGACACGAGGATATCGAGACACGCAATGCCCGCGGCCCCCCCCCCCGGCGCGACGAC
>DATDHA010000278.1:0-4071 GCA_036521815.1 Alphaproteobacteria bacterium
GCCGAGCACGGAAGCGGCCCAACCGGCCGGCCCACTGGCCGCGGAGACGAATGCGCCACCGGCGCCCGCACCGGCGGCAGCACTGCCATCCACCCCACCACCTGCACCTGCCCTTGAACAGACAGCCACGCCCCCCGCTGCTCCCGGCGCGTCGCCCCCAACTGTGTCGCCCCCAACTACGCAGCCTGGATCTGCAGCGCCCTCGACTGCAGCAGCGGAATCGAATTCGAAGTCGCCGGAATCTCCTGAGGAGCTTGCCCTCGTCCCGGCACCGGCTCCGGACCTCACCGAGCCGGGCCGCTCGGGCCTGCTTCCACGCATAGCACCGGATGGCCGCGAACCGTGGCAAGTCTATGCCCGGCCATTCGATCGCCGTGACGAGCGGCCCCGCATTGCCATCGTGATCGGCAATCTCGGAATCTCGAGTGCGGCGATCGAGGCGGCCATCGGTCAGTTGCCGGGGGCCGTCACCCTCGCGTTCTCGCCCTACGCGACCCGGCTCGACCAATATGTTCCCTTGGCACGCAATGCGGGACATGAGGTGCTGCTGGGTGTTCCGATGGAGCCGGTGAGCTATCCCGCGAACGATCCGGGACCGCAGGCTCTGCTCACCTCGCTTACGCCGGCCGAAAACCTTCAGCGGCTGAGCTGGCAGCTCTCGCGATTTACAGGATATGTCGGAGTCACGAATTATATGGGCTCGCGATTCACGGCCTCGGAGCGCGACGTGCGCCCGATTCTCGAGGAGCTGCACGGCCGGGGTCTGCTTTTCTTTGACAGCCGTTCCGCCGGAAGCAGTGTCGCCGGCCGGATCGCAGCACAGATCGGAATGCCGACGGCATCGAACGAGCGCTTCATCGATTCTGAGCCATCGCGCGTCGCGATCACCCAGGCGCTCGGTACCGTCGAAGAGGAGGCGAAACAAAAAGGTGCGGCCATCGCGATGGGATTTCCCTACATCGTGACGATCGAGCTCGTGGTCGCCTGGACAAGGACGCTTCCCGACGCGGGCATCGCGCTCGCACCGATTTCGGCGATGGCGCGCGACGACAAGAAGGGCAACTGACGTGAGCCCCGCCGGAGCGGAAGAGCGGCCCTATCGCAGCGGCGTCGGAATCATGCTGGTGAACGCCCGGAACCTTGTCTTCGTGGGACGCCGGGCCGACACGCCGGGCGAGGCATGGCAGATGCCCCAGGGCGGGATCGATGACGGCGAAACGCCGCGTGCGGCGGCATTGCGCGAGCTTCAAGAGGAGGTCGGTACCGACAAGTCGGAGATCATCGCGGAAAGCCGGGACTGGTTTGCTTATGACCTGCCCCCGGCGGTTCGCGACAAGGCGTGGGGCGGGCGGTTTCGCGGACAGAAGCAAAAATGGTTCCTCTGCCGCTTCCTCGGCACCGACGACGACATCGATCTCGACCGCCACGGACATCCCGAGTTCATCGCCTGGCGCTGGATCGAGCCGGCGATGCTGCCCCGCTCAATCGTCGCCTTCAAGTGCCATCTTTACGAAGCTGTCCTTCGCGAGTTCGGCAGCTATCTGCGCTGAAGTCGGCCGCATCGTTCACGCTGGTCCTGACCGAGCGATTGTGCTAACCCGACGAAGCGGGACCGGCGCAAAAGGATGGGCTCGTGAGAACACGCGGCGGCGAAAACTCGTTCGGCGGATCGTGGAGCGGGAGATGAAAAGTCTTTGGTCCGACGACGATGCCAAGGCAGCGCTCGCGCGATATGGCGCCAAGGGGATCGGTGAAGATCTCGCCCTTCGCGTCTATACGACGCGGTTGCTCGGCGGCGAGCCGCGTCTCGTGCTGCATGGCGGCGGCAATACCTCCGTCAAAACGGCACTCAAGGACCTTCACGGCGAGAATGTCGAGGTTCTCTGTGTGAAGGGAAGCGGGTGGGACATGGGCGGAATTGAGCCCCCGGGCCTGCCGGCCGTTCGACTTGCCCCGCTTCTGCGGCTGCGCAGCCTCGCGTCTCTCGCGGACGCGGAGATGGTCAACGTCCAGCGCGGCAACCTTCTCGACAGCACGGCCCCCAATCCCTCGGTCGAGACGCTGCTGCACGCGTTCCTGCCGCACAAATTCATCGACCACACCCATGCGAATGCGGTCCTCGCGCTCAGCGACCAGCCGGACGGCGATGCCATCTGCCGCGAGGTCTACGGCCCGCGCGTGGCGATCGTGCCCTACATCATGCCAGGCTTCGCACTCGCAAAGGCCGCGGCCGAAGTGCACGAAGCGCACCCGGACGCCGAAGGCTTGGTCCTCCAGAAGCACGGAATTTTCACGTTCGGGATGAGTGCCCGAGAAGCCTACGAACGCATGATCGCGCTCGTGACCCTCGCCGAAAAGCGCCTCGAACGTGCGAAGAACCACAAATTCACGGCTGCTGCTCTGCCGAAGTCGATCGCAACCGCGGCCGAGATCGCACCGATCCTGCGTGGCCTGTCCGCCCTTCCCGTCAAGCCCGAGGATGGTATCTACAGGCGTTTCATCATGACATTCCGCAACGACGTCGAAGTGCTCAACTACGTGAACGGGGCCGAGCTTGCGCGCTATAGCCAGCAAGGTGTCGTCACCCCGGATCATGCGATCCGCACGAAGCCGAAGCCGATTGTCCTTCCGGTACCTGCTGCGGGCGAATTGGATCGCTTCGCCGCCGCCGCGCGCGTCGCGTTCAATACCTACAAGGCCGACTATCACGCCTATTTCGAGCGCAACAATGCGGTCTCGGACGTGAAGCGCAAGGAGCTCGACGGCGCGCCGCGCGTTGCCTTGGTGCCCGGCGTCGGCGTCTTCGCGTTCGGCGCTTCCGCCAAGGATGCGCGTATCGCGGCCGACCTTGCCGAGACGACGATCGAAGTCGTCACGAACGCCGAGAGCATCGGACGATTTGAAAGCATCCGCGAATTCGACATCTTCGATATGGAGCACTGGTCGCTCGAGCAGGCGAAACTTGGCAAGAGTGTGGAAAAGCCGCTCCAGCGTCAGGTCGTGGTCGTCACGGGCGGGGGAAGCGGCATCGGTGCCGCAACCGCCGCGGCGTTCGCCGCTCACGGTGCCGAGGTCGCGCTCATCGATCGCGAGCTTGCGCAGGCCGAGCGGATTGCCGGAAAGTTGGGCGGCCTCCCGGTTGCCTGCGACGTGACCGATCGCGCACAGGTAGCTGCAGCATTCGCGCGCGTCGCAGAGACCTATGGCGGCGTCGACATCGTCGTCTCGAATGCGGGTGCGGCATGGCAAGGCCGGATTGGCGAGGTGCCGGAGGCGACCTTGCGCGAGAGCTTCGAGCTCAATTTCTGGGCTCATCAGAGTGTGGCACAGCAGGCGATCCACATCATGAAGGCGCAGGGGACCGGCGGCTGCCTTCTCTTCAACACCTCGAAGCAGGCCGTCAATCCCGGCCCGGACTTCGGCCCCTATGGGCTTCCGAAAGCGGCAACCCTCTTTCTCATGCGCCAATATGCGATCGACTACGGCAAGGACGGCATTCGCTCGAACGCGGTAAATGCCGACCGCATCCGCTCAGGCTTGCTCAACGATGAGATGATCGCAACCCGGGCGAAGGCGCGCGGCGTCAGCGAACGGACCTACATGGCGGGCAATCTCCTCGAACGCGAGGTGACGGCGGAAGACGTGGCGCAGTGCTTCGTCTCGCTCGCACTGGCCGAAAAGACCACGGGTGCCGTGCTCACCTGCGACGGCGGGAATATCGCCGCAGCACTGCGCTGAGCGGCAATGCAACCCTTCGAACTACATGCCCCGACGACCGAAGGATTGCCCCTCGTCTACGATTCCCCCCATAGCGGGCGCTACTATCCCGAGGATTTTCACTTCAAGCCGCCGCTCGGGCTGATGCGCCGGGGTGAGGATGCGTATGTCGACGAGCTGATCGCCGATGCTCCCGCGAGCGGCGTTACGGTGCTTCTCGCCAACTATCCGCGCGTCTATGTCGACGCCAATCGCGAGCATGACGACATCGACGAAGCACTCCTCGCCGAGCCGTGGCCCGGAACCCTTCGCCCGACCGGGAAGTCGCGCCGGGGCCTCGGCCTCATCCGCCGC
>DATDHA010000279.1:0-5247 GCA_036521815.1 Alphaproteobacteria bacterium
GATCGTGTCAGAGACGAGGATGACGTCGAACGGTCCGCCCAGGCGATCGAGTGTTGCGGCATCCTCGACGTCGCCCTCATGGAACTCGAGGAAAGGATGACGCGCCTTGGCGACCTCGATCGTGGCGGGGCTGAAATCGACGCCCACACCTTTCGACGGGCGGAGGGCGGCGAGACTATCGCCGATGCCGCAGCCAAGCTCGAGCACGGCAAGGCCCGGTGGCACGAGGAAGCCGAGGTAACGCCGATCCTCCTCGTAATAATAGGCGTTGCGGGCGATCCAATCGGCCCGTTCGCGCGCCTGGCGCTCGGCGCGCGCCAATATCGCCCGCTTGCGGGGCGAAAGACGGTCTCGGTCGACGCTCACTCGCTGTCCATCCCGATATTCATTCGGTTTTTTCCCGCCCGCCGGTCGCTCGACGCGAGCCAGACGAGACCGCCCGGAAGGCTTACCGCGGTGTTGACGAGACCGAACAGCACCGAGAGCGTCAACGCACCTCCAGCGGGCACGCCCAGCAAGCCGAATCCGGTGACGAAGGCTTGCTCGCGCACGCCCCAGCCCGCGACCGAGATGGGAATGACCGTCGCGAGAATGGCGAGCGGAACGATGACGAGGCAATCGGACCAGCTCACGGAAAGACCGAGGCCCTTCGCAAGGACCGCCACGACGATGATGGCGCCGCCTTGATTGACGAGGCTGTAGAAAAGCGTCGGCGCCGCCCGGCTCGGCACGAGCAGGACTTTCCTGAGTTCCGCGGAAAGCTGCACGATCCCGCGCACGAGGCGAAAGCGCTGGAGCGAGACGGGGAGCTTGTCGAGCGCCATCGCGACGGCGAAGCCGAGAAATCCGATCCCGAGCAGGAGCAAAACCCCTATTTCGGCGCGGAAGTCCGCCACGCGCGCGAAGAAGAGCGGAAGGGCCGCGAGGACAAGGAGCAAGAGTGCTGCAAGTGCCGTGATACGATCCACCATGACGCTCAAGACCGCGGTCGCCGCCGGTAATCCGATGCGGTTTGCCTTCCACATCCGCACAGCGTCGCCACCAAACGAGGACGGCAGGGTCAGATTGAAAAAGAGGCCGATCAGCACAAGGGGGAACGTGGCGCGCAGGCCAAGCGGCTTGCCCATCGCCTCGAGGATTTTCGACCAACGAAGTGCCGAAGGAATCGCCAACAGCCAAAGTGCCGTCGCCGCTGCAATCAAGTGAACACGCTCAACCGCCAGAAGCTGGTGCCAGAGCGCCCCAACGTCTTGTCCGCGCAACAGGAGCCAGATGAGAAGGGCCGACACGCCCACCTTGGCCAGAAGCTTCCACATCTCGATGGGCTGCCTTGTATTCGGGGGTGCTGGTATCGCTTGCCGGGCGGCACCCGGCGTTTGATATCAGCGGACCGGCTTCGGGGCAAGCCGGGGTTGCCGAGCGCCATGGGCAGCACTTGATGGAGGGCGCTTGACGGAGAGGGGGGCTTCCGTGAGATTAACCGCCTAACTTTGGAACCCGGCGAGGCGGAAAAGCAGCCCATGTGTGGCTTGATCGGCAGGGTGGCGCTTAGTGGGATCGATCGCGCGACGCTTGAGCCGCGGCTCGATGCGGCGATCTCTCGCCTGCTGCCGAGGGGGCCCGATTCCCAGGGCAAGTGGATGGACGAGCGCTGCGCCTTCGGGCACACGCGCCTTGCCATCATCGATCTCTCCGCCGCGGGTGCTCAGCCGATGGTGCGGGCCGGGCTGGTCCTGAGTTTCAACGGTCAAATCTACAATTTCCCCACGCTGCGTGCGGAGCTGCAAAGCCTCGGCCATCAATTCGTCGGCCATTCCGACACCGAAGTGCTGCTGGAGGGGTGGCGCGCATGGGGCCAAGCCCTCCTGCCGAAGCTCCAGGGCATGTTCACCTTCAGCTTGTGGGACCAGGCGGCGGGCGAACTGGTTCTGGCGCGCGACCGTTTCGGCAAGAAACCGCTCCTTTATCGCCATCATGGGAGCACGCTTGACTTCGCATCGGAGCTGGTAGCACTCCAACGTCTCTGGGATAGTGATGGAACACTCGACCCGACCGCCCTTCGGCTTTACTTCGCCCTTCGCTATCTGCCCGAGCCGTGGTCGATCGTCGAAGGTGTGAAAAAGCTCCCCGCCGGCCACATCTTGCGCTTTTCGAAGGCAGGGCTCTCCGTCGAGCGCTGGTACGATCTCGCGAAGTCGCGGCCGCTGCGCTTCAGCGACGAAGCGGAGGCGATCGACGCACTTCGCGCGCGTTTGGACAATGCGGTCAAGGCGCGGCTCATCTCCGACGTTCCGGTCGGCGCATTCCTCTCGGGCGGTGTCGATTCCGCAATCGTCGTAAGCCTGATGGCCTCCCATGCCGAGCGGGTGCGCACCTTCACCGTCGGCTTCGCAGACGCCGCGGAGTATTACGAGGAGCGGCCGGCAGCACGCCGCGTCGCCGAGCACCTCGGCACCGCGCACACCGAGCTTGCGGTGACGCCGGCCGACGCCCTCGCCGCACTCGACGCGGTGTGGGACGGGCTCGACGAGCCGTTCGCCGACAGCTCCGCCTTGCCGCAATATCTCGTTGCGCGCGAGACGCGCCGGCACGTGACAGTGGCACTTTCCGGCGACGGCGCCGACGAGGTGTTCGGCGGCTACCGCAAATATCAAGGGGAAGTCCTCGCCCTTCGCCTCGCCGGCCTGCCGGCCTGGCTCAAGCGAAGTGCTCTCGCACCATTCGATCTCCTGCCCGAGGACAAGGGCAGCCCGCTCCTGGAACGCGCACGGCGGCTGCGTCGATTCGCTGCCCATGGCTGGAAGGACCCCGCAGCACGGCAGGCCGGCTGGGCGCGCAATCTCGACGAGGAGGGGCTCGACGCGCTCATGGTCGATGGCACTTCCGCACCCACGATCGAGGCGATCGTCGGGGCGCTGCGCGACGAAACCCTCGACGACGATCCGATCAACGCCATGCTCGGCGCCGACCTTGGGCTTGGTCTCGTCGGCGACATGCTGGTCAAGGTCGACCGCATGAGCATGGCGTCGAGCCTCGAGGTGCGCTGCCCGTTCCTCGACCATTCGGTCGTGGAATGTGCTGCGGCGATGCCGGGCCGCTTCAAGCTCGTCCGCAACAGCGGCAAGCGCGTCCTGCGCGACGCCTTCGCCGACCGCTTGCCGAAGGAGGTTTTCGCGCGCCCGAAGAAGGGCTTCGAGGCGCCGATCGCAAGCTGGCTCAAGGGCGAGCTTCGCGACCTCGCACGCCGGGCCACGGACCCCGCCACCCTCAAGCGCCAAGGCCTTTTCAAGCCCGAGCTTCCGCAGCGCTGGATGAGCGAACTCGATCGCGGCAGGCGCGACGTTGCCGGGGAGCTTTGGACGCTCATCGCATTTCAAGCCTGGTGGGAGCGGCGGCGGGCGGCATGAAGATCTGCCAGCTCTGCGCGGTCGATTTCACGCTCTACCACTTCCTTACGCGCCTCATGCTCGGCCTCGAGGATGCGGGGCACGAGGTGGTCGGTGTGTGCTCCGACGGTCCTTATCTGGCCAAGGTTCGCGCCCTCGGCCTCCGTGTCGTGCCGGTGGCGATCTCGCGCAGCTTCAGTGTCTTGAAGCATTTACGCACCTACCGCCGGCTCGTCGAACTCTTCCGGCGCGAGGATTTCGACCTTGTGCACGTCCACACACCGGCCGCCGCCCTGATCGGGCGGCTGGCGGCCTGGCGCGTGGGGGTTTCGCGCATCGTCTATACCGGGCACGGCTTCTATTTCCATGACGACATGCCGTGGTGGAAGCGCGCGCCCTTCATCGCACTTGAGTGGCTTGGCGGCCGGGTGACCGACGTCCTCTTCACCCAGGCCGAGGAGGACGCGGCGGCAGCGCGCCGGTTCGGCCTTTGCGCCGGCGGCGTCATCGCGGCAATCGGTAATGGCGTCGACCCCGTGCTGTTCCATCCGCCGAGCCTCCCGGCTGAGCGTGCCGCCACCCGCAGCACTCTCGATACGTCCGAGGATGCCGCCGTCGTGCTCGTCGTCGGCCGGCTTGTCGCGGAAAAGGGCTACCTCGAGCTTTTCGAGGCCATGCGCCAGGTCGATGCGGTCCTCTGGGTCGTCGGCGATCGGCTGCCGAGCGATCACGCCTCGCCGATCGATCAAGCGCTCGAAGCGCTCGCACGCGATCCCGCCTCGAGCCGACGGCTCAGGCTCCTCGGCTACCGCGACGATGTGCCCGCACTCATGCGCGCGGCCGACATCTTCACGCTGCCCTCCCATCGGGAGGGGATGCCGCGTTCGATCATCGAGGCGATGTGCACGGGCCTGCCCGTGGTGGCAACCGATATCCGGGGCTCGCGCGAGGAGGTCGTGCAGGGCGAAACCGGAGCACTCGTTCGACGCCGAGATGCGAACGCGCTCGCCGCGGCACTCAATCGGCTGGTTGCCGATCCGGCGTTGCGCGCAAGGCAAGGGGCCGCGGGCCGGGCGAGAGCGCTCGAACTTTATGACGAGGACAAAGTCGTCTCGCGGCAGATCGCTATTCTCGGACTCTAGCTTTATCGATTTTGTCGCATTTTCCACGGCAAGGTGGGCGCGCATAATCGACTCTCGCCTCTATCCCGCGGATTTCTTTCGCCCCTCGCGGACAACGCGTTCGAAATAGGCGAGATAGGCCTCGACCGTGGCGCTCTCGTTGAAAGCCGCAGCGAGGCGAAGCTTTCCGCCGGCGACCAGATGCTGCGCAAGCGACGGGCTGTCGAGCACGCGCGCGAGGGCATCGGCCAGGGCGGCCGGATCCTCGCGGCGAACGAGAAGTCCGCTCGCTTCCGGCTCGATCAAATAGCTCGGCCCTGGGGTCTCGCTTGCCACAACGGGAACCCCTTGCGCCCAAGCCTCCAGGATCGTTAGGCCGAGGGCTTCCTGCCGCGATGGCACGACGAGAACATCGGCTTGATCGATGAGCGCGGCCGGGTCGCGGCGCCAGCCGAGAAAGCGCACACGCCCGCCGATGCCAAGTTCAGCCGTGAGTGCCAGCAGTGCTGCGGCCTCTTCGCCCTCGCCGGCCAGCCAGAGATAGGCATCCGGCAGCCTGGCGATCGCCCTTAAGGCTATGTCGAAGCCTTTGATCGAGTCGAAGCGTCCAAGTCCGAGGATGAGAGGCGCTGCATCAGGTGTGCCGAACGCGCGCCGCGCAACCGGCGGCAATAGCACCTCGCTCGCGAAATGGGGAAGCACCGTGATTTCGCCTCCGAAGCCAAGCGACGCGAAATGGT
>DATDHA010000280.1:0-2403 GCA_036521815.1 Alphaproteobacteria bacterium
TTCCGTATCCTCGACATTTCCCGCAGGAAGAAGATGGGTCCCACGTGCATAGCTCTGATTCAACACGTTCTTCAGCGCATCGCCGCGCTGCTCGGACGGGCGCTTCGCCGCGCAATCGAGTTCGAAGAAGCGATGGACCCGCTCGTCCACCGCGATTGGGCTCTCGACGAGGGGGGAGAAGGCCCGCGCGCAAAAGTCGAACCCGCCATCTCCCGGCGTGCGCTCCGCCATGGCGAGGACCGCTTTCCATCCAGCCGCCGAGAGCTTGCCGTCCGCGGTCAAATAATCGACCAGAAGTTCCGATTGCCATAGCGTGCGGTCGCAATCGAGCTGCCCGTCGGCCTCGACCTTGGCGGCGACGAAGTCGCCATAGGTTTGATCCGCGAATCGTTTGGGATCGCTGAGCAGCAGGAAATTCCGCTGCCCCTCGGGCGTGGTGGGGTCGAGGCTCCAGCCCTGCTGCTCCGCTGCCTTCAAGACCGGATCTGTATCGCCCGTGAGGTAGCCGGTGGCAATGCCCTCAACCACGGCGAAGCGCTTGGCCAGCTCGGGGAGGGAGCTCTGGAATTTTTCGAGTGCGGTCGCGACCTTCGGCGCCGGCGGAAGCTCGGGAACCACGTCCCTTGCCCACGCCCATGACGAATCGCCGAGCGTATCCGCAGGCCAACCTTCGATGGGCGTAGGCGAACCTTGGTACGCCTCGAGGCCACCGACGATCAGGCGTTTCGGAAGCTTTGCGAGTTTGGCTGGGGCGTAGCACTGATCGACTTTCACGCTGAAAAGATTTTCGCCGATCTCGGTGAGTGCTCTCTCCACCCCATCATCCTCGACCGCAGCATCCTTGCAGGCGGCAGCGGCTTGGCTCAAGGCGGGGGCGAGTGCGTCCATGCCGGCGAGCGTGCAGCTCGGGATGCGACTGATGCGCCCCAAGGAGGCGAGGCAGCCTTCCGCCGAAACGCTCCCCGCACTCTCATGGAAATAATCGCTCTCCCTGGCATTCGTCGCAGTTGACCCCTTGATGTCGAACACCCATTTCCCCGTCAGGCCAGCGGTGAATTTCACCACGAAGGTCGCCGGGTCCGCATTGCTTCCGGAATTCAGCACAACCGCCAACACGTGGGGGCCGGACTGGATCTCCTGTGCCTTGACGCACGTGTTGAAGAGCTGCCGCCGCTCCGCGTTGCACCCCCCGAAATCGTCGCCGTCGAGGGTTGCCGAAATGCTTTCGATCTTGACGCCGTTCAACTCGGCGATGGGATTGACCAGCGTCAGGGTCGCCGCACTGCCGTCGGCCCAGCTCACGCTCGGAGCGGCGACGCACAAGGAAGCCACCACGGCCAAGGCCGCCGCACTGATTGCTCCCAACCGCATCGGCTTCTCCCCAAAATGGACGCATAGCCTGCCAAGCGGTTGATTTCGCATATTTCGCAAGATGGCAGGATCAAATCTTCTTGAGCCGAAGCGTCGGGGTGCGAGCGCGGCAAGTCACGCGGCATGAACATTAGATGTATCGCATATTCATGACATCGCATCGCGTCTTCACCGGGGGTGGTGCGCAGTGCTACCAATGATCCGTTCGAGCGCCCAACGCCCGGAGTGGGGAGATGCGTCTCGCGTTGCTTTGCATGTTCGTCATCGCGGCGGCGATTTTGTCGATCCTTGCCATCGTCGAACTGACCGCCGATGAAGGGGCGATGCCGGTCGCGGAATTCAATCGGCACATCGCCGAGGTGCATCAAGCGGGCGAGAGTTGGCTGGAATCCCCGCGGGCAGTGGCACTCTCGTTTGTCGGGGAAGACTGCGACTGCGGCAAGCGCACGGTCGCCAATCCCACGGGCGATTCGGCATCGCAAACGATGGTCATCGTCACGGATGAGGGTGCGCACGATGACTCGATTGACACGACTCGGTTTCGCATCTTTCTCTCGATGACGGAGGCAGGATACTGGAAAATCGATCGCGCCCGCCAATCATGGCGCTGTTGGCCGGGCAGGGGGCATCGGCACTTTTCGACCGAGCCCTGCGGCTAACCGATGCCCGATCGATCGGCTCGTGGTCGCCCACTCCTAATTCGCCGCCGATGCTTTTTGAAAGCTTCGTTCAGCGCGTCGTTTAGCATTATTTCGACTGAGTATTAGAAGTAGTTCATCACATTGCGAGTTCCCCAATAAGTCGCATATGCTTCCGGCCAACCCACCGGCGGGCCGGCGACCGTCCGTCGCAAATTTTCGGATGAGAGGCAAATTAGGATGTTATTGAGGAAACTTGCGGCCGTCGTCCTGGCATTACGCGTCGGGGCCTGCGTATAAGCGCCGGAGCAATAATCCCTCACTGAAGCGGCCGGGTATTCCGGTTGCGCCGGAGTAAAAATGCGGCAGCAGATAGCCTTTTGCCTTAGGGGCG
>DATDHA010000281.1:0-1604 GCA_036521815.1 Alphaproteobacteria bacterium
AAACCGACGTGCGCGTCCTCAAGGTCCCGCCCGGCGACGGCGCCGGATGGGTCATCGTCGACGATCTCGTCGACACCGGGGCGACGGCGCGGGTCGTTCGCCAGCTCCTGCCGCGGGCGCACATGGCGACCGTCTTCGCGAAGCCCGCGGGCCGCCCGCTCGTCGACACGTTCGTGACCGAGGTAAGCCAGGATACGTGGATTCACTTCCCCTGGGACACCGAGCTCCGTTTCGCAGAACCGCTTGTCGGCATCTCTCGTGGGTCCTGATTCGCAGGATCGAGCCGCGAGCCGCCAATCTCACCTGCCGCGCCTCGGCTGGGTGCTGTTGACCGGTGTCGCGGTATTCTGGGGAACCAACTGGGTCGCGATCAAGGTCTCCGTGGCCGAGATTCCGATCTGGCAATATCGCGTGACGACGTCGATTTTCGCGGGCATCGTCATGCTCGCGATCGCAAGGGTTGGCGGACATTCGCTGCGCGTGCCGCGCTTCATTTGGGGCAGGTTCGCGCTCGCGGCACTTTTCAATATCACGGGCTGGCAAGTGCTAAGCGCCTACGGGGCGCACATGATCGCATCGGGCAAGGCGGCCATCCTGGCCTACACGATGCCGATCTGGACAACCCTCCTCGCCGTGATCTTTCTTCGCGAGCGGCTGACCTGGCGAATCCTGGCCGCACTGGCCTTGAGCGCATTCGGCGTGCTCATCCTCATCTCATCGAGCCTCGAGGCGTTCGGCGATTCCCCACTCGGCATTCTCCTCGCGGTGCTCGCGGCATTTTCTTGGGCGGCGGGCACCGTCGTGCAGAAGAGCATCCGCTGGCCGATGCCCGTGATCGTGATGGCGGGCTGGCAGATATTCTTGGGCGGCATTCCGATCCTGATCGTGGCACTGCTCGCGGAGCCGATCGTCATACAAAACGCGAGCGCACCGGCTCTCTTGTCGCTCGCCTACTCGCTCATGGTGCCGATGCTGTTCGGCCAATACGCCTGGTTCAAGGTCGTGAGCTTGTTCCCCGCCTCGATCGCCGCGATCGGCACAGTGATGGTGCCGATGGTCGGGATGCTTTCGGGGGCGGCGATTCTCGGCGAGCCGCTAGGCTGGCGCGAAATCGTCGCCCTCCTGTCGGTCATCGCTGCAATAGCACTCGTCGTGTTCCAGCGCCGGGTGCCACCTTCGGCTGCGCGCGAGCGCTAACCGGGCTCAACGCCGTTCGACCGGCGCGTTGTCGACCAGGCGCGTTCCGCCGAGATATGCGGCCGCGAAGATTCGCGACGGCCGGTCGGCGCGCGCGAGGGGCTTCAGCGTCTCGGCGTCGCAATGCTCCAGATATTGCACGGGATCGAAGCCCGCCTTCGCGAGCTCGGCACGGCCCTCCGCCAAGAGCGGTGCGGCGGCGGCACCGTTGGCGAGCGCCCCCGCGACGCGTGTCAGCACGCGATGGAGCGTCGGTGCCCTCCGTCGCTCGTCGACCGAAAGATAGGCGTTGCGCGATGAGAGTGCCAAACCGTCGGCCTCGCGCACGGTCGGGACACCCTCGATGCGCACGGGGATATCGAGGTCGCGAGCGAGCCGTCGGATAACCAGGAGCTGCTGGAAGTCCT
>DATDHA010000282.1:0-7126 GCA_036521815.1 Alphaproteobacteria bacterium
ACTTAGCATGGCTGGCTTTCCCTCGGCAGCGGAGCGTTTGAAAAATCCTCGCGACCGGCATTATCTTCACGGCATTCGCGAGCAGCTTAGCCACGGCGGCATCGTGCTATGGGTCGCGGTGCATAGCGCCGAGCCGGAGAAGCGCGCCGCCCGAATCCTCGGCCGTTGCCATGCGCGCGACGTGCATGCGCACGAACTGCCGCTTGTGATTAAGCCGATCCCCGGATGGCGTGGGATTTCCTACGACCTGAGCTTCATGAAGCGGCTCGGCATGTAGCGACCCGACGGCGCGACCGCCAAATCGGCCGATGAGTCTCGCGGAATCGCCCCCGGTCCGAGCTCAGCGGATCGGCTCGATTTCGATGCCGAGCCCGAGCGTGCGCCATGCATTGTCGGCGGTGATTGCGCGAAACTTCCGCTCGCTTGCAAGTGCGAGACAAGCGCGATCGCCGAGCGACAAGCCCGCGTCCGCTGTCACCGGCACGAGGGCCGCCGCGATCGCTGCTTGGTCGGCCGAGAAAGGCACCCACTCGATAGGTGTCGTCATCAGCCGTTCGGCAATTCCCGCGATGTCGTGACCCACTCGGGCAAATCGGCCGAGCACCTCCGATAGATTGACCGTGGACATGCAGGCTTGTCCGAGCAGTGCCGCGACCCGCCGGTGGCCGCGCTCGCGCAGCAGGAAGGCGAGGAGTGCCGTGGCGTCGAGCACGATCACCGTTTGCGCTCCCGAGCGGCCTCCCGACGTCGCTCCCGGATCAATTCGTCGGTCAGGTGCGGCGGCTTTCCCTTGAAAAGCCCGGCGATGAAATTCTGCAATGAAGCTGGATCGAACCGGGCGTCGCCGTCCGCGCGCACAGCCTCGGACAAAATGACGCGAGCCTCCGCTTCCATGCTGCGTCCCTTCTTGGCGGCCCGGACCCTGAGGCGATCGCGGAGCTCCTCGGGCAGATTGCGGATGGTGATTGCCGTCATGACTACAATGATAGCAACGCTATCATTGTAGTCAATACCGAGTGCTGGCCGGTTTACGGCCATGGCCCGGCGCCGCCCTCTTTCCGAATATTTCGGCCGGAACCGATAGCTACTTGAGCTTGCCCATCAGGACGGCCACGTCGGCCATGCGGTTTGCGAAGCCCCACTCGTTGTCGTACCAGGCGAGCACGCGCACGAGCTTGCCGTCGACCACCTGCGTTTGGGTGAGGTCGAACGTCGAGCTGGCCGGGTTGTGGTTGAAGTCGGTCGAGACGAGCTCCTCGTCGGTCGTCTCCAGGATGCCCTTCAGACGATTGCTCTTCGCGGCTTCGATCATCGCTTCGTTGACCGCTTCGACCGTTGCCGGCTTCTTCGGGACGAACTTGAAGTCGATCATCGAGACATTCGGGGTCGGCACGCGAATCGCCGTGCCGTCGAGCTTGCCCTTGAGATCCGGCAGGACGAGGCCGACCGACTTCGCGGCCCCCGTCGTCGTCGGGATCATCGAAAGGGCGGCGGCGCGCGCGCGCCGGGCGTCCTTGTGGAGCGTGTCGACCAGACGCTGGTCGCCCGTATAGGCGTGCACGGTCGTCATGTAGCCGGTCTCGATGCCGAAGGCGCTATGGAGTGCCGCCGCGACGGGGGCGAGGCAGTTGGTCGTGCACGAGGCGTTCGAGACGATCTTGTGCGTGCCGTTCAGTTTGTCGTCGTTGACGCCGTAGACGACGGTCAGGTCGACCCCGCTCGCGGGTGCCGAGATCAACACCTTCCGCGCCCCCGCCTCGATGTGCTTCCCGGCCGCTTCCTTCGACGTGAAGATGCCGGTGCATTCGAGCACGACATCGATGTCGAGCTCCTTCCACGGCAGATTGGTCGGGTCGCGCTCGGCGATGACTTGGATCACGCCCTGGCCGAGATCGATGCCGGTCTCGGTCACCTTGATCTTGCCCGGGAACGGCCCGTGCACGGAATCATGCTTGAGCATGCGGGCGTTCATATCGATCGAGCCGAGATCGTTGATCGCCACGAACTTTATGTCCTTGCGTCCAGCCTCGAACGCTGCACGAAGCACGTGACGGCCGATCCGCCCGAACCCATTGATCGCAACCCGAACCGCCATTCTCTCCTCCGGATATTCTCGTCTTTGCGTCGATGTCCTTTAGTTAAAGCCTCGATTTCGCGGCGGCAAGAACCGCATCGGCGGTGATCTTGAAATGCTCATAAAGTGCGGGATAGGGACCCGACGCGCCGAAGCCGTGCATGCCGATGAAAATGCCGTCTGGCCCGATGTAGCGCTCCCAGCCGAAACCGGCGCCGGCCTCGATGGCGATGCGAAGCGTGCCCTTGCCGAGCACCTCGTCGCGATAGGCCGCAGGCTGCCTATC
Source organism: Alphaproteobacteria bacterium (assembly GCA_036521815.1). Classification (GTDB taxonomy): domain Bacteria; phylum Pseudomonadota; class Alphaproteobacteria; order JACZXZ01; family JACZXZ01; genus DATDHA01. Next base: position 2,361 of record DATDHA010000282.1, read on the forward strand.
GAGAAGCTCCCAGCACGGCATCGAGACGACAGCAGCACCCGTGCCGTCCGCTTCGAGCTTTGCGCGTGCGGCAAGCGCGATCTCGACCTCCGAACCGGTCGCGAGCAGCGTCACGCGCCGCTTGCCGCCGGCCGGCGCCAGGATGTAGGCACCTTTTGCCGAAAGGTTCTCGTCCACGTGCTCGGTCCGCACCGCAGACACCGACTGGCGCGTGAGCGAGAGGACAGAAGGCGTTCGTTCGCTTTCGAGTGCGAGCATCCAGCACTCGATCGTCTCCACCCCGTCGGCCGGTCGGAAGACATTGAGGTTCGGAACCGCGCGCAGGGACGCAAGATGCTCGATGGGCTGGTGGGTGGGTCCGTCCTCGCCAAGGCCGATCGAATCGTGGGTCATCACGTAAATGACGCGCTGGCGCATCATCGCGGCCAGCCGGATCGAGGGGCGGCAATAATCGGAGAAGATGAGGAACGTGCCGCCGTAGGGAATGACGCCCTTGTGGAGCGCCATGCCGCTCATCGCGGCGGCCATGGCGTGCTCGCGCACGCCATAATGGATGTAGCGCCCCGCGAAATTGTCGCGGGTCACAATTGCTAGTCCGGTCGCCAGGGTTCCGTTCGAGCCGGTGAGGTCGGCCGATCCGCCGACGATCTCGGGGATCGCCTGGGTCAACTTGTCGAGGGCGGTCTTCGAGGACTGCCGCGTCGCGAGTTTCGGCTTCTTTTCGACCATCTCCCGCTTGGCGCTTAGGGCTGCATTCCGCCAGCCTTCCGGCAGCATGCCCGCGACGATCCTCTCGAATTCAGCGCGCCTGCCGGCGTCGAGCTTGTCGAGTGCTTGATGCCAGCGCCGATATTCGGTCTCGCCGCGTCCGCCGACGGCGCGCCAATCGGCGAGCACTTCGGGCGGAATTTCGAACGGCGGGTAGGGCCAGCCGAGCGCTTGTCGCGCACCTTCGATCTCCTTGGCGCCGAGGGCGGCACCGTGCGCGCCGGCCGTCCCGGCCTTGGTGGGAGCGCCGTGGGCGATCGTCGTGCGGCAGGCGATGAGGGAGGGCGTCTTCGTCGTGCGCGCGCGGGAGAGGGCACCGTATATCTCGCCCGCCTGATGGCCGTCGATGGCTTGAACGTCCCATCCGCAGGCGCGAAAGCGCGCAAGCTGATCGTCGGAGACGGCGAGATCGGTCGCACCGTCAATCGAGATCCGGTTGTCGTCCCACAGCACGATCAGCTTGCCGAGGCCAAGATGGCCGGCGAGCGAAATCGCCTCGTGGCTGATCCCCTCCATGAGGCAGCCGTCGCCGACGATCGCGTAAGTATAGTGATCGACGACGTCATCGCCGAAGCGCGCATGAAGGAGGCGCTCGGCGATCGCCATGCCGACGGCGTTTCCGAGACCCTGGCCAAGCGGTCCAGTCGTCGTCTCGATCCCCGGTGCAAGCCCATATTCCGGATGGCCGGCGGTCCGGCTGCCGAGTTGGCGGAAATTTCGCAGCTCATCCAACGTGAGATCGGCATAGCCCGTCAGATGAAGAAGGGAATAGAGCAGCATCGAGCCGTGGCCGGCCGAGAGCACAAAACGATCGCGATCCGGCCATTCCGGATGCCGCGGGTCGAACTTGAGGAAGCTCGAAAACAGCACGGTCGCCACGTCGGCCATGCCCATCGGCATGCCGGGATGGCCCGAATTGGCCTTCTCCACCGCGTCCATGGCGAGTGCGCGGATGGCGTTCGCCATTTCCGAGTGACGCGCCGAAGACGATCGGATTGTAGCGCTGTCGTTCATGGATTTTGGACCCGTCATGGCGACCGGAGCTGGCGGGGCAGCGACACAATGTCGAGCGACCCGAAAGACCGGGCGAACATGCCGCCCCCATCTCTGCGCGTCAATTGGCTTCTGCGTGGCGCTGGCCGCTCCACAGGTGCGGTTGACGGTTGGCGGAGGCCGAGCGTATGCTCGCCCTCGTCCCAACTTCTATGCTAACTCGTTCCGCGAGCGCCGAATTTCATTGTGGCGGCAGCGCCGCGCAGAGGTAGCGCATGTCACGATTGCATGAGGCCCAGGCACATTTGGAAAAAGCGGTCGCCCGCCTCGAGCGGGCCGTCGAGCTCTCGGCGCGGCAGCGGGCGGAACGCGCAGACCTTGCGCGCGCCCTCAATGCCGCACGGGCGGAAGGCAAGTCGCTGCGCGAGGCAGGTGCGAGCCTTTCGAGTCGCCTCGACAGCGCCATCGGTCGCTTGAAGTCCGCCATCGAGGCAGGGTGAGCCGCGCATGGCGCAAGTCAATGTCACGATAAATGGACGGGCCTACCAGATCGCTTGCGATGACGGCCAGGAGCAGCACCTCGCGGCACTCGCGGCGTACGTCGATCAGCGCGTGGGCGAATTGACCGTGGCGATGGGTCAGATCGGCGACGCGCGGCTTCTCGTGATGGTGAGCCTTCTAATCGCCGATGAGCTTGCGGACGCCCATGCTGCGGGTGCGGCGGGGGTCCCGCAATCCGCGACACTTCCGGCCAGCGACGAAGCCACCCTTGCCGATGGAATCGACGCCCTCGCGCGGCGCATCGAGGAGATTGCGGCACGCCTCGAGGCCGCCTAGATTGGCTGGCGGACGGAGCTGCGCAGTTCGTCAGGCCACTTCGTGCCCTGGGGCCAATGTCTTCACTACGGGAGCTGTCCCTACCGAGACCCTGGTCTCGGCATATGGCGCCCACCTGCGTAAGCAGGCCACAGAGGACAAGAACGGCCAACGGCTGACGCGGCTCCGCCCGCGCCGTCGCACGATGCGCAATCGCAGTGGGCGCAATCGCAGCGGGCGCAATCGCGGCGGGCTCGACCGATGACGGTCGTCGATGAAAAGAAGGCAGCCCGCGAGGCCGCAATCCTTTGCCGCGATCGCGCGCACGCGGTCCTTCGAGACGCCGCACCTGCGCAGGTGAGCGCTAATTTCGCGACATCCTTCCGGCTCGCGAAAGGGGCCATCGTCTCGGGCTACTGGCCAGGGCGCAGCGAACTTGACATCCGGCCCCTCATGGAAGCGCTCCACGTCGAAGGCCACGCGATTGCGCTGCCCGTCGTGATGGGGCGCGGCAAGCCGCTGGTTTTTCGGGCATGGCGGCCGGGTGCCGACCTCGAGGAGAGGAAGTTCGGCCTTCGCGAACCCGCCGCGACGGCGGCGGAGCTTGTGCCGAGCGTGCTGCTGGTACCCTTCGTCGCCTTCGACGAGGAGGGCTATCGGATCGGCTATGGGGCTGGCTACTATGACATGACGCTTGCCGCACTGCGCTCGCATGCGAAGGTGATGGCGATCGGGGTCGGCTATTCGGCCCAGCGCGTCCGGCGGCTGCCCCGCGACGGTCACGATCAGCGGCTCGATTGGGTCGTGACGGAAGAGGGTGCGGTTCGGTTCGTGCGCTGAGGGTGCGCAAAACGGTTCGCGCGCTGAGGGTGCGCAAAAGATGTCCGAGGCAAAATGAAGATTCTTGTTTGCGGCGATGTAGTGGGCCGGTCCGGACGCAAAGCCGTCTGCGACAATATCCCCGCGCTTCGCAAGGCGCTCGAGCTCGATTTCGTCGTCGTCAACGGCGAGAACGCCGCCGGCGGCTTCGGCATTACGGGCGAGATTTGCCAGTCCTTCTATGCGGCCGGCGTCGACTGCATCACGACCGGCAATCACGTATGGGACCAGCGGGAGACGCTCAGCTACATCGTGCGCGATCCGAAACTCCTGCGTCCTCATAATTTTCCGAGCGGAACACCGGGGCGCGGCGTGGGCGTCTTCGAGGCCAAGGGCGGCAAGCGCGTCGTCGTACTCCACGTCATGGCGCGGCTCTTTATGGATGCGCTCGATTGTCCGTTCGTCTGCCTTGACCAGCAGCTCGCCGCTCATAAGCTCGGCAAGAATGCGGATTTCATCCTGGTCGATATCCACGGCGAGGCGACGAGCGAGAAGGCGGCGGTGGGACATTTCTGCGACGCGCGCGTCTCGGCAGTCGTCGGGACCCACTCCCATGTCCCGACGGCGGATGCGCAAATACTCGCCGGCGGCACTGCGTACCAGACCGACCTCGGCATGTGCGGCGACTACGATTCCGTGATTGGCATGAAGAAGGACGCGGCGGTCGCGCGCTTCGTCACGAAGCTTCGGAGCGAGCGGCTCAATGCCGCGGAGGGCGAGGGGACATTATGCGGCGCCTATATCGAAACCGACGAGCGGACCGGCCTCGCCCGCCATATCGCACCTTTGCGTCTCGGCGGCCGGCTTCAGCCCCATTGGCCGCTTCCGGCACCCTCCGGCGGGCTCAAGATCCCGAAGCTCGCTTGACCAATGCCGCTCCCGCATCGCGTGAGGAACAACACTAATTAGGAATCAGGGTCGCTCAGGGCTCCACATATATATTCTTATGCTTGACCTTCGTGGCGATTTCGGGCACCCCCTACGCCGCACGCTTGGCACCGTGGGTGCCCAAATCTTGCCATATTGCTCTGCTAGCTGACGCGGCCGAGTCGTCGTGCGCATACCCACAATATATGGTATAGGTTTGCAGCGCGCCCGCAGAAGGTTGATTCGCGAACGCTATGGCCGGTCATTCCCAATTCAAAAACATCATGCATCGCAAGGGTGCGCAGGACGTGCGGCGCGCCCGGCTCTTCACCAAGCTGATCCGGGAGCTCACGGTTTCCGCGCGCACGGGACTGCCTGATCCGAACGCCAATCCTCGCTTGCGGGCGGCGATGGCGGCGGCGCGCGAAGCGAACATGCCGCAC
>DATDHA010000283.1:0-3740 GCA_036521815.1 Alphaproteobacteria bacterium
GCCCTCCTTGTGATGCTTGACCCAGGGATCGCGATGAGCGGTCAGGACACGGCGCATGACGTTGTGGACCCCCGCCCTGCGCAAGCGCTGAGCCGCCCGCGCAAGCCGGCTCTCCCGCACGTCGAGGGCGGTGATCTGACCCTGGTTCTTCATTTGGGCGGCAAGGGCCAGCGTCTTACCCCCCGCCCCCGCGCAGAAGTCGCACACGCGCATGCCTGCGCGCGCATCGGTCAAGAGGGCGACGATCTGGGAGCCTTCGTCCTGCACTTCGACCAGCCCTTCGCGAAACGCCTTCGAATTCGCGATCGCGACGCGCCCGGCAAGTCGAAGCCCGATCGGCGAATGTGGCGCCGGCTCCGCCGCGATCCGTTCGGCCTTCAGCGCCGCGATCGCATCTTCGCGCGTCGCCTTGAGCACGTTCACCCGCAGATCGAAGGGCGCTTCCTCCTGCAATGCGCCGAGTTCGCGCTCGAGCCGTTCTCCGAACAAAGGCCGCAGCCGCTCGATGAGCCACTCGGGAACTTCGAGGCGCACCCAGTCGGGCTGGCCGGGATGATCGAGCGTGTGCTTTTGGAGCGCGCGCACGAGTGCTCGTTCGGCGGGCGCCAGCTCCTCCGGGTGATAGCGCGCGCCATCGAAATGGGCTGCGAAATCGTCGGCCGTCCATCGCTCGACGAGGACCAGTGCCGCGAGCGTTCGCGCACGCGCGGGTTCGAGGTCCGCCGCACCGGCTCGGGCGAGCCACCAATCGAGTGCCGCGCGCCGCCGCACGATTGCATAAAAGATATCGGAAACAGCGCGGCGATCCTTCGAGCCGATATAGCGGTGCGCGCGGAAATACTCGGACGCCACCTGATCGGCCGGACGTGCAGGCGCTTCGATCGCGCACAGCAGCTCGATCGCGGCCTCGATCCGGGCGGCGGGTGTCATGTCTGGCTAAGCGTGCCGAGCGCTCAGCGCTCGGTCCAGTAATTGGGCGCTTCGCGTGTGATTGCGACGTCGTGGACGTGGCTTTCGCGCAAGCCCGCGTTGGTGATGCGCACGAACCTGGCGTTCCTCTGGAGATCGGCAATCGAAGCGCTGCCGGTATAGCCGAGGGCCGAGCGCAGGCCGCCGACAAGCTGGTGAAGGATCGCCGCCACCGGCCCGCGATAGGGCACCCGCCCCTCGATTCCCTCGGGCACCAGTTTCAGCGAGTCCGTGATTTCGGCTTGGAAGTAGCGGTCCGCCGAACCTCGTGCCATGGCGCCGAGCGAGCCCATGCCGCGATAGGATTTATAGGAGCGACCTTGGTAGAGATAGACTTCGCCCGGGCTTTCATCGGTTCCGGCGAAAAGCGAGCCGATCATGGCGCAGGAAGCGCCGGCCGCGAGTGCTTTGGCAAGATCGCCTGAGGTCTTGATCCCGCCGTCCGAAATGACCGGCACACCCTGCTTGCGGCATTCCTCCGCGGTATCGAAGATCGCGGTCAGTTGCGGCACGCCAACCCCAGCCACGACGCGAGTGGTGCAGATCGAGCCGGGGCCGATCCCGACCTTGACGGCATCCGCACCCGCATCGATGAGCGCCTTCGCACCTTCCGGCGTCGCCACGTTGCCGGCGACCACCTGCGTGTAGTTCGAGAGTTTGCGCACGCGCTCGACCGTGGAAATCACACCCTCGGAATGGCCGTGGGCGGTGTCGACGACGATGACATCGACCTCGGCATCGAAGAGCGCTTCGGCACGCTCGACACCTGCATCCCCCACGCCCACCGCGGCACTCACACGGAGCCGCCCCTTCTCGTCCTTGCAGGCGTTGGGATAGGTCTTCGCCTTCTCGATGTCCTTCACCGTGATGAGGCCGACGCAGCGAAAACGCCCGTCGACCACGAGGAGTTTTTCGATGCGGTGCATATGGAGGAGACGCTTCGCCTCCACCATGTCGACACCCTCGCGCACGGTGACGAGGTTGTCCTTGGTCATCAGCCGGTGGATCGGCTCATTGGGATCGGTTGCGAAGCGCACGTCGCGGTTCGTCACGATCCCGACGAGCTTGCCGCCGTTCTCGATAACGGGTATGCCCGAGATCTTGTGGTCGGCCATCAGCTTGAGCGCGTCGGCGAGGGTCGCGTTCGGACCGATTGTGAGCGGATTGACCACCATGCCGGCTTCGAACTTCTTGACTTTGCGGACCTCGTTCGCCTGCTCGGCGATCGTGAGGTTCTTGTGAATGACGCCGAGCCCGCCCGCCTGCGCCATGGCAATCGCGAGTGCCGCCTCGGTGACGGTATCCATTGCGGCGGAGAGAAGTGGGATGCCGAGTTCAACCCGCTTGGTCAGCCGCACACGGGTATCTGTCTCGGTCGGCAGAATCTCGGAACGCGCGGGAACGAGCAAGACGTCGTCGAATGTGAGCGCTTCACGAATCTGCATGCCGCCTCCTCAAGATAGGGGGTGGCGGCTCAATATACACATCAAATCCGCGAAAGAAAGGGCCTTGGCGAGGCGTTTTCGCGGATTCCGAGCCCCCGCCGCCCAGGGCTTAGCGTCCATTCGGGGCTTAGCGTGCGCCCGCATCGAGTTCGTCGAGGATCAGGCACTCCGGCCGCTCGTCGCACTGGCAGCGCTCGGCAAGTGCGGCGATCGTGTCCCGGATCGCCGACATCTCGGTGATTTTGCGCTCAAGGGCCGCGACATGCTGGAGTGCGAGTTTCTTCACGTCCTTGCTTGCCCGATTGCGGTCGCGGTAAAGCGCGAGGAGGGCGGCCACGTCCTTGAGCGGAAAGCCGAGTGCCCGGGCGCGTTGGACGAAGCGCAGGGTCTGCACGTCCGCGTCGCTATAGGTGCGGTAGCGGTTTTCGAAGCGCGCGGCCGGCGCGATGATACCGGCCGATTCATAGAACCGGATCGTCTTCGGCGGCACGCCCGTCCGGGCGGCGGCCTCGCCGATCGTCATCATCCCGTTCATTCTCATCGCACGACCGTTCGTTCGCCGACCCGCGGCCATCGACGAAGCAACAGCGCGTTCGACACAACACTCACCGACGAAAGCGCCATGGCGGCACCCGCGAGCATCGGGCTCAGGAGTCCGGCGGCCGCGAGCGGCATCCCGATCACGTTGTAGATGAAAGCCCAAAAAAGACCTTGCCGGATCTTCCGATAGGTAGCCCGGCTCAAGGCGATCGCCTCGCCGATCAAAAGCGGCTCGCCGCGCATCAGGGTGACGCCGGCGGTCTGCATCGCGACGTCGGCACCCGTGCCCATGGCGATGCCGACGTCGGCCACGGCCAAGGCAGGTGCATCGTTGACGCCGTCGCCGACCATGCCCACCACCTTGCCGTTGGCCTGAAGCCCGCGAATCGCGTCCACCTTGTCGCCTGGCAAGAGTTCGGCCATGACCCGGCGGATATCGAGCTGCGATGCGACGGCCTGCGCGGTCCGCGCGTTGTCGCCGGTCATCAGGACGGTATCGACGCCGATCTCGTGGAGATGCCGGATCGCGGCGGGTGCCGAAGGCTTCACGGTGTCGGCGACCGCGATGATGCCGAGCACCGTTCGAGACGGCTCGAGGGCCGCCACCCAAATGACCGTGCGGCCCTCGGCTTCGAGCTCCTCGGCCAGCACCGTCAAATGACGTGTCTCGACAAGCACCGCCGACATGAGGTGGCGCTTGCCGATGGCGATCTTGCGGCCGTCGACGCGCGCAATCAGGCCCATGCCCGCGAGCATCTGGAATTCTTCGAGCGTCTTGCGCTCAAT
>DATDHA010000284.1:0-9952 GCA_036521815.1 Alphaproteobacteria bacterium
ATCGTCGCCCATGCCATCAAGTCGGGCTGGCCGGAAGAGCGTGCGTACTACCTGCCGACGTTCGCTTCCGATGCACCTCAGCCCGCCGTCCGCCGGGCCGAGCTGGATACGCCGGAAGGCGCGCCTCTGATCCTGGCACTCGGGAGGCTCCATGTCGACAAGGCGTTCGATATATTGCTGCAGGCGATGGCCGCGGTGCCGCAGGCCTATCTCTGGCTCGCCGGCGAGGGGCCGCTGAGAGCGGCGCTCGAGGCTCAGGCGCGGGCATTGAACCTGACGAACCGGGTGCGCTTTCTTGGCTGGCGCCCCGACCGTGCGGCGATGCTGGCGAGCTGCGATATCTGCGTGATGCCTTCGCGCACCGAGCCCTTCGGCACCGTGATGATCGAGGCTTGGGCCTACCGGAAACCGTTGATCGCGGCGGCGGCGCTGGGGCCGCGCGGCTTGATCAAGAATGGCGAGAACGGCCTCTTGGTCCCCGCCGACGATGTGCGGGCGTTGGCCGCGGCGATTCAGCGCCTGATCGCCGAGCCCGACCTCGCGCGGCATATTGTGGAAGTCGGCCGTCGCCAATATGAGCGCGAATATACCGAGGCCATCGTGGTCGATCGCTACCGGGAATTTTACGAACGCATCTTGGCGAAGGAAGTCAAATAGGCGGGACGGTGGGGCGCCCGGCGGTGGATTTTGGCCGAATGCGAGCGTCTCGAAGAACGAGGCGACGTCGTGCCGACTCGCGATTCCAGGCGCCGGGAGTCGCAGGCAGCCGGGGCCATGGGAGTTATAGGCGTTAGAAATAATAAATTATTTGTAATCCTTACAAAAGGATGAGCGGTCCGCGGTGCAATTCTATATACGTCCGCAGCATAGACCATGGTATTTTGCGCTGCCGCGACGGGGTTAGTTCCCGGAAGAACCTCCGGAAGTGTCGCGTAGAAGCCTCCCCGTTAATCGACTCGAGGTCGGGGAGGAAAGATCGGGCCCACCGTCGGCTGAGGTCTCGGATTGAGGCGCGCTCGGCGCGGCGGCAGTTGGCATTTGGACGAGATAGTGGTTGCGATTCCAGATCATCGATTGTTCCCTTGGCGTTTCGTCGAAAGGCAAGCCGCTGTTCGCCCGAGGTTTCGGCGAGCGATCCGGGTGCCTCTTTGCAGCCGGCGCTGTGAGGCGACACCGGCGAAACGGTGGCACAAGATGGCAAGGCTGTTGCGGCCTCGGTCGGGCAAGCGAATGGGTGCGGCACTCCGCACGCGGCTTGAGGTGGCCGTATCCGGCAAATCGGCTTGGAAACGCACAGGACTGAACCTTGGCCGGCAATGGCGGGCCAAGTGCCGGTTATCAAGTGCCGGTTTTAGGGATTCCGGGATATGTGTGGAATAGCGGGTGTGATGTTGCGCGACGGCGGCCGGGTGAGGTCGGCCGTCCTCGATGCGCTCGAGGCTGCCATGGACCATCGCGGCCCGGATGGCAGCGGACGCCATGTGGCCGGTGCCGTCGGCCTTGTGAGCACGCGTCTTGCCATCATCGATCTGAAAACCGGGGACCAGCCATTGAGCGATGCCGAAGGGGTGGTCCTGGTCGCCAATGGCGAGATTTACAATGATCTCGAGTTGCGCGCGAGACTGCACAATGTGCCGTTTCGGACCGGATCCGATTGCGAATCGCCGCTCCACTTGTATCGCGCCCGGGGCCTCGACTTCGTCAGAGAACTTCGCGGCATGTACGCCATCGCGATCCACGATCCCTCCGAATCGAGGTTGGTGCTTGCCCGGGATCCGTTTGGGATCAAGCCGCTCTATTACGTGGAGGCGCCCACGCACTTTGCCTTCGCGTCCGAGCCGCAGGCGCTCATTGCCGCTGGCCTGGCCGCGTGCGAGATCAGGCCGCGCGCGCGTGCCGAGCTGCTGCAGCTCAGGTTCACGACGGGTTCCGAGACGATCTTTTCAGGCATAAACCGTGTCCTTCCCGGCGAGACGCTGGTCATTGCCGACGCGAAGATCGTCGAGCGGCGGCGGCTGGAGATGATACCGCAAGGTGGGCCGCGGGACCTTGACCATTCCGAAGCCCTTGCCCGGCTTGGTGACTTGCTTTCCGACAGCGTCGGGCATCATTTGCGCTCGGACGTGCCATATGGTCTCTTCCTTTCCGGCGGGATCGATTCCTCGGTGCTCGCAGCGCTCATGATGCGGCATTCCGCCGGCCCTGTGATCGCGATGACGGCATGCTTCCCCGGCAGCAGGGCGAATGACGAGCGCGCCGCCGCCGAGCGGGTGGCGCAGGCGATCGGCGCCGACCACCATGTGCTCGAAATGACCGAGCGCGATTTTTGGACGACGGCCCCACGCCTCGCGGCGGCACTGGACGATCCCACGACGGACCCGGCAGCACTTCCCACCTTCGCGCTGAGCGAGCTGGCAAAGGGCTATCTCAAGGTCGTCCTCAGTGGCGAGGGCGCCGACGAGATTTTTGGCGGCTATGCCAGATACCGCCGTGCGCGATGGCTCTGGGGCTTGCTGGCGCGCAAGCGGAATTTGCGCGGCATTTTCGACGGCGTGACCAAGACGAACGGCGCCTTCGACGGGTGGCGGTGTGGACTGGACGATGTCGAAGCCGATGAATTCGCCGCGGAGCGCACGCGCGTGCAATTCCTGCAGGCGGTCGACTGCGCCGAGTGGCTGCCGAACGACCTGCTGGTGAAGCTCGACCGATGCTTGATGGCGAACGGATTGGAGGGACGAACGCCGTTCCTCGACCCAGTCGTTGCCGATTTCGCGTTCCGCTTGCCCGACAAGATGAAAGTGACCGCCAAGTTCGGCAAGTGGCTCCTGCGCGAATGGCTGTCGTCCAACCTGCCAGCGGCCGAGCCCTTTGCGCGGAAGAAGGGGTTCAATCCGCCGGTCGGCGAATGGATCGCGGCCAAAAAGGAAATTATCGAACCGCTCGTGTCATCCCAGCCGGGGATCGCGGAATTCGTCAGCAAGGACAACGTCGCCCGCGTTTTCGCCGCACCGGAGAGGAACTCGCAGGCGGCATGGAGTCTCCTTTTCTATGCGCTTTGGCACAGCCATCACATCGTCGAAGTGCCGGGCGAAGGCACGATCGAGGATGTCCTTGCCGCGGCACAAGCCGCGTGATGCGGTTCGGTCGGGAATGCTCGATGGATGACGGCTTATGTTCGCTAAGAGGTCGCAGGGTAGAATGCAGGTCTTGACGCCCGCCGAGCCGCCGGTCCACGGTGCTCGGCCATGAAAGCCTATAGCCGATATATCTTCGGGCAGGTCGTCACGGGGATCCTCTTCATCGCGTTCTGCATGACGTGCGCCGTTTGGCTCACTCAATCGCTTCGCTATATCGAGCTGATCGTCAAGCACGGCATCTCGTTCGGGACCTTCCTTTATCTCACGGCATTGCTGTTGCCGAGTTTTCTCGTGATCGTGCTGCCGGTCGCACTCTTCGGCGCCATCCTTTTCACCTATAACAAATTGTGGATGGACCGCGAGCTCGTGATCCTGCGCGCCGTCGGCGTGAGTCCCGAAGCGCTTGCCGTGCCCGCCCTTGTGCTGTCGGTCCTCGTGATGCTGGCGGGCTACGCGCTCAATCTCTACCTGCTGCCGACCTCCTATCGGGCGTTCGCGCACCTCATGTTTTCAATCAACAACGAATTCTCGGCCGTCATGCTGCAGGAAGGCAAATTCAACGTTATGACGGACAAGCTCACGATCTACGTGCGGGAGCGTCAACCCGATGGCCTCTTGGTCGGCCTTATCATTTACGACACGCGCGACAAGGACAAGCCGATCACTCTGATCGCCGAGAGCGGCGCCCTTTTCCAAGGTGGCGACGGCGAGCGTGCGGTGTTGACGAATGGCAGTCGCCAGCAAATCGATCGCGACGGAAAATTGTCGATCCTCTATTTTGACAAATACACGGCGGACTTCAACCTGGCCAAGGCGATTGACACGACCTGGTCCCGCCCGGAGGAGCGCTTTCTCGGTGACTTGCTGTACCCCAATATCAACGATCCGAACGACCGCGCCAACTACGATCGGCTGATTGCCGAAGGACATCAACGCATCGTAAGCCCCTTCTATGCGATCGTGTTCACGCTCATCGCCCTTTCCGCTTTGCTGTCGGGCGATTTCAATCGGCAGGGGCAGGCGAAGAGGGTGCTCGCCGCCGTGTTTTGCGTGCTCGTGCTGGAGGCGAGCTCGATCGGCTTCCTGAATATGGCCGGAAAGACGCCAGCACTCCTGCCGCTCGTCTATCTCAATTGTCTCGTACCGCTCGGCTTGGCGTCCCTTTACCTCGTTCGGCCGCCGCGAAAGCGCACCCCCCGGCTTCCCGGACCCGGCGAAGAATTCGCCGAACAAGGCACCCCGTCACCGTAAAGGGACGAACATCCAAGCCCGGGGGGCGGTATTTCGCTTGCGTCAATGCATCGTTCGGGTCGATCGGCGTTTGCACGCGGAAAAATGCAACGACGTCTTTCCGTTTCTCGGCTTGCAAGGTGCTGCGCGCAGCACGGGGCTGGGCCTCGGCGAAATCTTTTGGCTAACCCTGGCTTTCCGGCATCGATATCCGTTCGGTAGGCCCGCCTGCTCGTGCGAGGCACATGTCCGCCGCCGGTTTCCCAAGCATGACCGGATCGGCAAGCATGGAGAGTACGGTCGTGACATCGAGACCGAGCGTGTCGAGACGTGCGCGGCGGCGCAGCCAACTCTTCCGCCGCTTCGCCGGAATCTGATCGACGCTGCGGCGGGCCAGAGTGGACGGAAGCCGAAAATCGCCGTCCGTTTGGGCGATCGCGCCGAATTCGGCCCAAAACCCGTCATAGTCCGCATGGATACGCTGCCCCCGCCGGCCTCTGATCTGCGACACATGATTGCGCTTGCTGGTGGCGACGATGCTGTCCACCTCCAACCAGCGGGCCAAGGCGTAGGCAACCTCGAGGACAGCGCGCTTGGGGCGAAGCCCATCGAGACTGCGCGTGGCCTCCTTGACTTCCACTTTCCCAATCGGCGGTGCCGGGCCCTGCAGGCCGCTTATAAACAGCGTGCGTCGTCCCCTTCGATCGATCCCGATGTTCAAGGCGAGCGTGGCCAGCGATTCGTTCATCAAGTCGTCGATGAACAAGATCGCCAGTTCCCCCTGTTACTGGAACAGCCGGTCGCGGCTGACGGCGATCGCATATCGCCGGCCCACGTCGCGCCCCTCGAGATAGGCAAGGGGAAGCCTGATCCCAGCGACCATAGCGGCGAGAACATTGCAGGGAAGGACCGCCGCCAGCATGCTGTAGTGGGCGATCAGCAAGGCTGCGCGTTGCGACACCCCGAGACTGCGGCGCGCAAAAGGGCGATGGATCTTTTCAACGAGGTCCTTTTTCACGTCGTCCGGCGCGTGGGCGAGGGGATGGGTTTCCATGAACATCAGCCAACGCAATGTGGCCCGTCGCTGCATCACGGCTCGGACCACGAATTTCACCGCTCGAGGCGTTGGTCCGCTGCCGAGGTAGGAACCGTGCGGATGCAATGCACGGATCAACCGCGCATATTTAATGACGATGCGCCACGTCCCAAGCATGCGACCAAACAATGCCAGCGATCCTCCCCGTAAGTATTATGTAATATTTTCAATAACCTGGAACGAGACTATCGTATGGCGCGATGTTTTCAAGTGGCATGCAATCTGGCGTGGGAGAAAAGTTGCTCGCTGCCCCAATTGCCGAATATTGCGCCGTCAACCGACGCAACAGGGTCAATCGAGCAAGCGGTCAGTCGACTGATTGCCGCGTCAACACCGCGTGGAGCAGGATTCCTTGCCCGGGCGCCGACTGCCGCTCGAGGTCCGGCACCTCTTGTCGAGGATGCTTGGCGTTGCGGTGGCTGCACCGCGATCCCGACCTATGCTAAGGAGCGGTCCGGTATGAAGCTGGGCGGCAGATCGTATGTCAGATCGCCGCCACGATGCCCGGCACTCCTACCGCTGGCAATCGACGTGTTCGCCGTCCCTCGCAGCACTCAATGATTAGTTGGGGATAATTCTCGCGCGCGGCTCGGGCGAGCCAGGCTGATAAAATAGACAAGGCAGCTCAACAGAACGATGCAGAAGCTGGTCGGCGCGTCGCTGATATAGGCGAGTGCGATGCCGAGCCAGGTTTCGAGCAGGGCGAGGAGCATCGCGAGCCCGACGCCCCAATGCAGACGGGAGGTCAGGTTCAGCGATGCTGCGGCGGGGCCGACCATGAGGGCGAAGACGAGCAAGACGCCGACCACCTGTGCCGCCTCGGCGACCGCGACCGCGACGATTGCCAGAAACAGCACGGAAACAAGGCGCAAGGACACACCCTTCGCCGCCGCCAGCTCGGGCTCCAACGTCGCGAACAAAAGTGGGCGCGAAATCGCGGCGAGCGCCAGAAGGCAGGCGCCACCCAGCGCGAGCAAGTCCCACACGGTGTCAATGCTGACGCCGAGCACATTGCCGAAGAGGAGTGCCGTCGCCTGGGTCGCGTGGGTCGTATAGAGGTAAAGGAAAAGTATTCCGAGCCCGAGTGCCAGGGAGAGGATGATGCCGACCGCGACGTCGCGCCCGCGGATCCGCTCGCCGAGGAAGCCCATCGCGATTCCGGCCGCGAGCGTGAAGGCGAGGAGGCCCCAGAGCGGATTGACGCCGATCAGGATCGAACCCGTGGCACCCGCGAATCCCACGTGCGACAGCGCATGTCCCGCGAACGTCAGGTTTCGCAACACGAGGAAATAGCCGACCGCCCCCGCGACGAGCGCCACGATGCCGCCGGCCGCGAAGGCGGTGCGCATGAAGTCGTATTCAAACATCGTGGAGATGCGCGTGGGATTCGATGGGGCCGTGCGCCGAGACGACCAGGATGCGGCCCTGCAGATGGAACACGTCGATCGGCGTGCGATAGAGGCGGGAGAGCACTTCACGCGTGATGACCTCGTCGACCGTGCCTAGCGCCGCTTGACCATGGCCGAGATAAAGCACGCGGTCCATGACGCCGAGCAGCGGATTGATGTCGTGCGCGGTGAAAAGCACGGTGATGCCAAGATCGCGCTGGATTTTCTTGACCAGGGCAACCGCCGCCTGCTGGAAGTGCGGATCGAGGCTGATCAGCGGCTCATCGAGCAGAAGCATCTTCGGGTTGCCGAGCAGCGCTTGCGCAAGCAGCAGGCGCTGAAGCTCGCCGCCCGAAAGCCGGCAAAGCGGCCGGCCGGCCAGCGCGTCGGCGTCGACCAGTCCGATCGCGCGTTCCACTTCCTTCTTGCCGGCTTTGCCCAGGATCGGAAGGCCCCACCGCTCGCCGTGGAGCGCACTCGCCACGAAATCCCATCCGAAGAGACGAAGATCCGCGACATGCGCGCGCTGCTGCGGCAAATAGCCGGCGGCCCGATTGCCGCGCGAGGGTTGTCTTCCGAAGACCCGCAGCGCGCCGGCTGTGGGTCGGAGGAGGCCGAGGATGGCGTGCAGGAGGGTCGTCTTGCCGGCACCGTTGGGTCCGAAAATCCCGATGAACTCGCCCCCGCGGATGCTGAAGCTCACATCCGAAAGAACCGTCCGCCCGTCCCGGGCGAGCGTGACGCCGTCCAGCTCGATTGCTCCGGCCCCTAATGGTTCGCCAGCGCCTGGTCCAGTGCCGTGAGCTGCGACAACATCCATTCCACGTACCTTTTCCCATCGGGCAAGGTCTCGGTCACGCCGACGATCGGCACCCTGCTCTGGTTCGCGATGGTGCGCATCCGCTCGGTCAGCGCCTCGCTCGTCTGACTATTATAGAACAGGACCTTGACCGTCCGCGTCTTCAAATCCTTTTCGAAGGCCGCGATTTCCGCCGCACTCGGTTCCGTGTCGTTCATGACCGCGAGCTGAAAGCGGTCGTCGCGCATCTTGAGGCCAAGTGCATTCGCCATATAGCCGAACACGGGCTCCGTCGCGGTCACCGGTGTTCCGGCATATTTTTTCCTTAGCTCGGCGACCTTGTCGATCAGCGGTTTCATGGACTTGTCGAATGCGTCAAGGTTCGCTGCGTAGTCCGCCTTGTGGGCGGGGTCGAGCTTCGAGAGTGCCGCCGCCAACGTCTTCGCGTAGGCCGGCATTGTCGGCGGGTCGTACCAGATGTGCGGATTGTCCCCGGCCTTGCGGTGCACGAGTTTGGCGACGTCGATAACCTCGCGCGTGGGCGATTTCGACGCGGACAGCAGCTTGACCGCCCAGGGATCGTAATCGGCGCCACTATATATCACGAGCTTAGCGTCGGCGATCTGCCGAGCGGTGGTTGCGTTGGCTTCGAACTCGTGCGGATCCTGGTCCGGATTGGTCAAGATGCTGGTGACCGCCACATTGGGGCCGCCGATCTGTTGCGCAACGTCGCCGTAAAAGTTCTCGGCCGCCACGATATTGATGGGGTCGGCATGGGCTGCGGAAATCGTCATGGCAGCGCCGGCGAAAGCGCCAAGAGCGCCAGCGAAAGCGCCAAGAAGGAGGTTGCGCATGTGTTTCTCCGTGGGTTTCCTAAGCAGGGCTCGAGTCGGTTCGAGACAGGGTGCGCGGACGTTTCCTTGCGGATTTGCGCGCAACGCCCCAGTCAAACGCATCAGTCATTTGGAATGTTATTACATAACAAATTCGCCAAAGCAACAGCCTGAAACCACCCCGCGGCAGGGCGTGGCGGGGCGCATCTGCGCTACACAGCACCGCCGTTCGCCGTGCTCGACTCGAGCCGGATGCGTGCTATCGCGGAGACGCGTGTGGCGCGACGACGGCCGAGGCATCCTATCGGCGACGCATTTTGCCTTTGCGGCGGCCTTTGCGCTTGGCGATCCAGCGGGGTTGATCGCAAATATGTCCGAGAAACTCGATGACCGTATGCACCCCGAGATAGGACGTAATTCCGGTGCCGACGTCGAGCTGGGGGTTGACCTCCACGAAGTCGAAGCCGATGACGTCGACCCGTTCGGCAAGCGCCTTGAGCGTGTCGCGAAGCTCGCTGTACATCATGCCATTGGGCTCGGCGGAGACGCAGCCCGGCACGAGGGATAGATCCAAGACATCGACGTCAATGCTGACATAGCAAGGCGCTCCCGCCGGGACGATTTCGGCAAGCCCGCTCGGCGTCAGCCGATGGAATTCCGACATCGTGACCACGCGATTGCCGTCGCGGATCGAGTCCCCGGAATATTCCCTCCCTTCCCGCAGGCTTCGGATGCCGACCTGGGTCAGGCTCAGGACATGCTTCATTGGGCTGATGTGACGGAAGGCATGCTGATTGGTGAAGCGAAGGTCGTGGATGAACGGCGCATAGTCCGTATGGGCGTCGAAATGAACGACGTGAAGCGGGGTATCGAACGCCTTCACAATCGGATAAGTGATCGAGTGATCGCCGCCGAGGACCACGGGCATCGCACCGCGATCGAGAATCTGCCGGGTCATCGCGGTCACGATTTCGAAGGTCTTTTCGACGTTCGTCGGCAGGATATCCGCGTCCCCCGTATCGGCGATCAAGCCGTTGGCCATTTCGTATTCGAGGTATTGCTTGTCCGTCTCCGGATCGTAAAAGCCCTTGTTTCCGCTGCCAAAGCGGAGCGAATGCTCCCTGAGCGCGCGCGGGCCCATGCGCGAACCGGCGAGAAACGGCGATCCTTCGTCGAAGGGAACGCCCATGATCGCGATTGCCGCATCGAGTTCGTCGATGTTTGTGCAGATTTTCGAGCGCAGGAACGACGGTATCCCGACGAACGGCCTGTCCAATCGGGTTCTCGATGAAACGCTGCCCTTGGCAGCACTCGTCTTCGTTCCTCGGCTCTTCGCCATGACAGGACGGCTCCCCTCTTACGCCGGGATTCCCCGGATGTTTTCCAAACCGGCAGGGATGTTACGTGCTTTCCTACGCGGGTGGAAGGTCGCGCCGACACGGACGCCAAGGTCTCCTGTGACAAAAACT
>DATDHA010000285.1:0-10290 GCA_036521815.1 Alphaproteobacteria bacterium
GCCCGATCGCGAACTACTACATGACCGATCCGATCAGCCGCGCCTCGGAGACGATGGCGAAATGCACGGCCGAGATCCTGGGTCGTTCCACCGAGAAGACCGGAACCCATGGCTGATTTCTTGACCGGATACGTGTGGCCGACGATCCTCATCGTGCTCGAGATCTTGGCGATCGTAATACCCTTGCTCTTGGCGGTCGCGTATCTCACCTATGCGGAGCGCAAGGTGATCGCGGCGATGCAGATCAGGAAGGGTCCGAACGTCGTGGGCCCCTTCGGCCTGCTGCAGCCGATCGCCGACGGCCTCAAGCTCCTGATGAAGGAAACCGTTGTGCCGAGCGGGGCCAATCGCGTTGTGTTCGTGGCCGCTCCGATGCTGACCTTCATCCTCTCCCTCGTCGCGTGGGCCGTCATTCCATTCGGCAAGGGCATTGTGGTCGCCAACATCAATGTCGGTATCCTCTACCTCTTCGCGATCTCCTCGCTCGGCGTCTATGGGATCATCATGGCCGGCTGGGCGAGCAACTCGAAATATGCCTTCCTCGGCGCCTTACGCTCGGCCGCACAGATGGTCTCCTACGAGGTATCGATCGGCTTCGTGATGATCAGTGCGCTCCTCCTTGCCGGGTCCTTGAATCTTTCGGACATCGTGCTGGCGCAGCAAAAGGTTTGGTTCTGCATCCCGCTCTTCCCGATGTTCGTGATCTTCTTCGTCTCGGGCCTCGCGGAGACGAACCGAGCCCCCTTCGATCTTCCGGAGGCGGAAGCCGAGCTCGTCTCGGGATACAACGTCGAATATTCCGCGATGACCTTTGCACTCTTCTTCCTCGGCGAATACGCGAACATGATCCTGATGAGTGCTGTCACGTCCTTGCTCTTCCTTGGCGGCTGGCTCGCCCCGTTCGGCCTGACGTTCATTCCAGGACCGATCTGGCTGATCCTCAAGATTTGCGCGTGCCTCTTCGTGTTTTTGTGGGTGCGGGCGACGTTCCCGCGCTACCGCTACGATCAACTGATGCGACTGGGCTGGAAGGTGTTTCTTCCGGCCTCGCTTCTGTGGCTCGTGTTGACCGCGGGCGTGGTCGTGGCCTTTGACGTGCCGAGTTGGCTGAGGACCGCGACATGACGGCCCTGTCGCTGGCACGCCGCCCGATCGGCCGCGGCTATTGGGAGATTTGAGATGTCCGTACTCGATCGCACCGCGCGCTCGTTCCTGCTGGCTGAACTGGTTCAGGGGCTGGCGCTCACCTTCAAGTATATGTTCAAGCAGAAGGTCACCCTCAATTATCCCTACGAGAAAGGGCCCCTCAGCCCACGTTTTCGCGGCGAACATGCCTTGCGCCGATATCCGAACGGGGAGGAGCGCTGCATCGCGTGCAAGCTTTGCGAGGCGATCTGTCCAGCACAGGCGATCACGATCGAGGCTGAGCCGCGCGACGACGGTAGCCGCCGCACCACCCGCTACGACATCGACATGACCAAGTGCATCTATTGCGGCTTCTGCCAGGAAGCCTGCCCGGTCGACGCCATCGTCGAGGGGCCGAACTTCGAATTCGCGACCGAGACGCGGGAGGAGTTGCTCTACGACAAGGACAAGCTGCTTGCGAACGGCGACCGCTGGGAGATGGAAATCGCCGCCAATCTTGCAGCCGACGCGCCCTATCGGTAGGCGCCATGATTATCCAGGCCCTTGCATTCTATCTGTTCTCCGCGATCGCGGTTGCATCCGGCGTGATGGTGATCGCCGCGCGCAACCCTGTTCATTCCGTCTTGTTCCTGATCCTCGCTTTCTTCAACGGAGCCGGGCTCTTCGTGCTGATGGGGGCGGAGTTCTTGGCGATGATCCTCGTCGTCGTCTATGTCGGTGCCGTGGCCGTGCTCTTTCTTTTCGTCGTGATGATGCTCGACATCAATTTCGTCGAGCTGCGTCAGGGCTTTGCGAAATACCTGCCGATTGGCGCCGTCATCGGCATCATCCTCTTCGTGGAGCTCGTCTTCATCGGCGGCACCTGGTTCATAGCACCCGCCGCCTCCGTGGCGGAGACCGATCCCACCCCGCTCTTCAGCCAGGTGCCGAACACGGAAGCACTCGGGCTCGTGCTCTATACGAAATACGTCTATCTCTTCCAGGCGGCGGGCCTCGTGCTGCTCGTCGCGATGGTCGGCGCCATCGTCTTGACGCTTCGTCAACGCGTCGGCGTGCGCCGCCAACGGATCTCAACCCAGCTTGCGCGCGATCCGAAACAGACGATCGAAATCAGGAAAGTGCGCGTCGGCGGAGGCATCCGGTCATGATCATCGGGTTGGCCCATTACCTGACGGTTGCCGCGATCCTCTTCACACTCGGGGTTTTCGGCATCTTCCTCAACCGCAAGAACGTAATCGTCATCCTGATGTCGATCGAGCTGATGCTGCTCGCGGTCAACATAAACCTGGTCGCCTTTTCGACGAGCCTGAACGATCTGGTTGGCCAGGTCTTCGCGCTCTTCGTGCTGTCGGTCGCGGCCGCGGAGGCGGCGATCGGGCTTGCGATTCTCGTGATCTATTTCCGCAACCGCGGCTCGATCGCGGTCGAAGACATCAACGTGATGAAGGGTTAGGGCAGGGGACCTGAACGCATGATCTATGTGTGTGCGATCTTCCTGCCGTTGGCGGGCTCGATCATCGCCGGTCTTTTCGGCCGGTTCCTGCGGGACAGGGGCGCTCATGTGGTGACCTGCGGGGCGATGCTGCTCGCGGCCTTGCTCGGCATCGTGGTCTTCTGGCAAGTCGCCATCGACGGACAGGATCGGACGATCCAGCTTCTCTCCTGGGTGAACTCGGGATCGCTCGAATTCGCCTGGGCGCTCAAGTTCGACACGCTCTCCGCCGTGATGGTGTTCGTGGTCACGCTCGTGTCGTGCGTGGTGCATTGGTATTCGATCGGCTACATGCATGGCGATCCCGGTGTGCCGCGCTTCTTCGCCTATCTTTCGCTCTTCACCTTCTCGATGCTCATGCTGGTCACGGCGTCGAACCTGGTGCAGCTCTTCTTCGGCTGGGAAGGTGTCGGCGTGTGCTCGTACCTGTTGATCGGGTTCTGGTACGACCGGCCATCGGCGAACGCGGCGGCGATCAAGGCCTTCGTCGTCAATCGCGTGGGTGATTTCGGCTTTGCACTTGGCATCTTCGGCACCTACCTCTTGTTCGACACGGTCAACCTGGACACGATCTTCGCTGCCGTGCCGGGCAAGGATGCCGCTATCCTCGATTTTCTCGGCATGCACCTTCCCGCCATCGACACGCTGTGCGTGCTTCTGTTCATCGGCGCCATGGGCAAGTCGGCGCAGATCGGCCTCCACACCTGGCTTCCCGATGCGATGGAGGGACCCACGCCGGTTTCCGCCTTGATCCACGCGGCGACGATGGTGACGGCGGGCGTGTTCATGGTGTGCCGGCTCTCGCCGATGTTCGAGCATGCGCCGACCGCACTTGCCCTCGTGACCTTCATCGGCGCCACGACGTGCTTTTTCGCGGCGAGCGTCGGCCTCACCCAGAACGACATCAAGCGCGTGATCGCGTATTCGACGTGCAGCCAGCTCGGCTACATGTTCTTTGCGGCGGGCGTTTCGGCGTACCAGGCCGCAATCTTCCACCTCATGACCCACGCGTTCTTCAAGGCACTGCTTTTCCTCGGTGCTGGTTCGGTCATCCACGCCATGTCCGGCGAACAGGACATGCGCAAGATGGGCGGGCTTTGGAAGAAGATACCCGTCACTTATGCATTGATGTGGATCGGCTCGCTGGCTCTCGCGGGCATACCGCCGTTTGCGGGCTATTTCTCGAAGGACGTCGTTATCGAAGCGGCTTGGGGTGCCCATTCCGATTTCGGCAACTACGCCTATCTCCTCGGCGTCGCGGCGGCCTTCATGACGGGGTTCTATTCCTGGCGGCTACTTTTCATGACGTTCCATGGCGAGAGCCGGGCCGACCATCACACGCAGGAGCACATGCACGAATCGCCCCGTATCATGATCGTCCCACTTTACGTGCTCGCGCTTGGCGCCATCGTCGCGGGCTTGATCGCGAGCGACACCTTCGTGGGCGATGGCAGGGCGGCGTTCTGGCGTGAGTCGATCCTGGTGCTCGCCGGCCATGACAGCCTCGAGGCGGGGCATCACGCACCGTTCCTCGTGAAGATCCTGCCGACGATTCTCGGTTTCGCCGGAATAGCGCTCGCTTATCTCTTCTATATCAAGCGGCCCGATCTGCCGCGCGTATATGCCGAACGGTTCAAGGCGCTCTATCTTCTATCGTTCAACAAATGGTACTTCGACGAGATCTACGATGCACTTTTCGTGCGGCCAGCACTGGCGATCGGGCGCGGGCTGTGGAAGGGCGGGGACGGCGCCATCATCGACGGGCTCGGCCCTGACGGCCTTGCGGCGGCGACCCTCGCCCTTGCCCGACGTGCTGGCCGGCTGCAGAGCGGTTATGTCTACCACTATGCCTTTGCAATGCTGATCGGGCTGGTCGCGATCGTAACTTGGTATCTCTATTTCTTCGTGATGAGAGGGTGAGGCGATGGAGCATTTGCCGATCCTCTCCACCGTCACCTTCCTGCCCCTTTTCGGCGCGGTGCTGGTGTTTTTCATTCAAGGCTCGCCCGAGGTCGTGGCGCGCAATGCGCGCTGGACGGCCCTTTGGACCTCGCTCCTCACCTTGGCACTTTCGCTCTTGCTTTGGTTCGACTTCGATTCTTCGACATCCGCATTCCAATACGTCGAGAGGGCCGAATGGATTCCGGTCTTCAAGATCGGCTACCACATGGGCATCGACGGGATCTCGCTCTTCTTCGTGCTGCTATCGACCTTCCTCACGCCGCTTTGCATCATCTCGAGCTGGGAGGCGATCCATGTTCGCGTGAAGGAATACATGATCGTGTTCCTGATCCTCGAGACACTGATGGTCGGGATGTTTTGCGCGCTCGATTTCATCGTCTTCTATATGTTCTTCGAGGGCGTGCTGATCCCGATGTTTATCATCATCGGCGTGTGGGGCGGGCCGCGAAGGGTCTATGCGGCCTTCAAGTTCTTCCTCTATACGCTGCTTGGATCGGTGCTGATGCTGCTCGCGATCCTCGCGATCTACTTTCAGATGGGCACCACCGACATCGAGACGGCACTTGCCTTCCATTTCCCGCGCGAGATGCAGCTCTGGCTCTGGCTCGCCTTCTTCGCCTCATTTGCGGTGAAAGTGCCCATGTGGCCGGTCCATACCTGGCTGCCCGACGCTCACGTGGAAGCACCGACCGCAGGCTCGGTGATCCTTGCAGGTGTCCTCCTGAAGATGGGCGGATACGGCTTCCTGCGCTTCTCGGTTCCGATCATGCCGGAAGCGTCACTCTACTTCAGCCCGCTCATCTACGCGCTCTCGGTCGTCGCCGTGATCTACACGTCGTTCGTGGCCCTCGCCCAAGACGACATGAAAAAGCTCATCGCCTATTCCTCGGTCGCGCATATGGGTATCGTGACGATGGGGATTTTTGCGTTGACACCCCAAGCGCTCGAAGGTGCGATGATCCAGATGCTGAGCCACGGCGTCGTGTCCGCCGCACTCTTCCTCTGCGTCGGCGTCGTCTATGACCGCATGCACAGCCGCTTGATCGCGACCTATGGCGGGCTCGTGCACCGGATGCCGGTCTATGCCTTCGCCTTCATGGTTTTCATGCTGGCTGCGGTCGGCGTGCCGGGCACGAGTGGCTTCGTGGGCGAGTTCCTGAGCCTCCTTGGCGTCTTCAAGGTGAATAGCTGGGTGGCGACTTTGGGGGCCACGGGCATGATCCTCGGTGTCGCCTACATGCTCTGGCTCTATCGCCGCGTGATCTTTGGTGCCCTTACCAAGCCCGAGCTCAAGGATATCCTCGATCTGAGCCCGCGCGAGGTGGCGGTCTTCGCACCGCTCATCGTCGTCGTGTTCTGGATGGGCATCTATCCGAATTCATTTCTCGACCCGATGCACGCCTCAATCGATCGTGTGATCGGCCAGTACAATGCGACCCTCCACGCGTCGAATGGAGAGACCATCCTTGCCCAGTTGCTGCACTAGGGGACGGCTTTCGTGAATTACCTCGCCAACCTTCAACTCGCCCTCCCGGAAATCTGGCTCGCCGTGGCGGGCCTGGCGCTCCTCATGATCGGCGTGTTCAGCGGCGATCGCGCAACCCGCATCGTCTCGTGGCTCGCAGTCGCCGCCTTCATCGTCGCCGGCGCCTTTGTCGTCGAGAATTCGCCCGCGAGGCCGGTGGCGATCTTCAGCGATCTATTCGTGGTGGACCGGTTCGGCGACTTCATGAAGCTCCTCGTGCTCGCGGGCTCCGCCCTCTCGATCATCATTTCGCTTGGCTTCAACGAGCGCGAGAAGATGGCGCACTTCGAATATCCCGTGCTGTTCATCTTCGCGACGGTCGGGATGCTGATGATGATCTCTGCGAACGACCTGATCTCGCTCTATATCGGTCTCGAGCTGCAGAGCCTCGCCCTCTACGTCGTTGCGGCGTTTCATCGAGACTCGCTGCGCTCGACCGAGGCGGGCCTCAAATATTTCGTGCTCGGCGCATTGAGTTCGGGGCTGCTGCTCTACGGCGCTTCGCTTATCTATGGGTTCGCGGGTACTACGCGATTTGCACTCCTCGCCACGCAGTTCTCGGCAGGCGGCATGCCATCCTCGATCGGCATTGTCATCGGCATCGTGTTCGTGTCTGCCGGGCTTGCCTTCAAGGTTTCAGCCGTGCCGTTCCACATGTGGACCCCGGACGTCTACGAAGGAGCACCGACGCCTGTCACGGCCTTCTTCGCGGCAGCACCCAAGATCGCCGCACTTGCGCTTTTCGTGCGGGTCCTGATCGGGCCGTTCGGGCAGCTCGTCGGGCAATGGCAGCAGATTGTCATCGTCATATCGATTGCGTCGATGGCGCTCGGCGCCTATGCGGCGATCAACCAAAGGAACATCAAGCGCCTCATGGCCTACAGCTCGATCGCCAATATCGGCTACGCCCTCGTCGGCCTCGCGGCGGGCACCGAGGCGGGCGTTCAAGGCGTGATGATCTATATGGCGATTTATCTTGCCATGGTGCTCGGGGCTTTCGCGTGCATTCTTTGCATGCGCGAGAACGGGCGCATGATCGAAGGCATCGATGATCTTGCCGGCCTTTCCAAGACTCAGCCGGTGCTCGCTCTCTGTCTTGCGATCTTCATGTTCTCGCTCGCCGGAATTCCCCCACTCGCGGGGTTCTTCGGCAAGGTTTATGTCTTCCTCGCGGCGATCGAGGCAAAGCTTTACACCCTTGCGGTGATCGGGGTCCTCACGAGTGTGGTCGGCGCCTATTATTACGTGCGGATCGTTAAGGTGATGTATTTCGACGATGCCGCTCTGCGCTTCGATCGCCCGATCGGCGCGTCATTATCCGCGGTCTTGACGGCGACCGGTGTCTTCACGCTCCTCTTCTTCGTCTATCCCGCACCGATCTTGGCCGGCGCCAAGCTCGCCGCCGCGGCACTCTTTCCGGGATGAGTGCGCAAGCCCGGCTACCGGCCGGCTATCGCCTATTGGCGTTCGAGTGCCTCGGCAGCACCAACGAGGAAGCCACACGGCAGGCGGCCGGGGGTGCTGCGCACGGCACGCTGGTTTGGGCGCGCGAGCAGAACGCCGGGCGGGGGCGTTTCGGGCGTCGATGGATCTCGCCGCCGGGAAATTTGTACCTTTCGATGGTCCTGCGACCAGCGCGTCCCGCGACCGAAGCGGTGCAACTTGGCATGGTGGCCGCGGTCGCGGCCGGCGAGGCGCTCGAAGCCCTCTGCGAAGGTGCGAGCGTAAAGCTCAAATGGCCCAATGACGTTCTCCTCAATGGCGCGAAAGCCTGCGGGATTCTTCTGGAGTCGTCGGCAGGCCGGCAGGGCTTGCTCGACTGGCTCGTGCTCGGCATCGGCGTCAACGTCGAGAGCGCCCCCAAGGGCACGGATTTTCCGGCGACCTCGCTCAGCGCGGCATGCCCCGTGGCGATCACGGTCGAGCAAACACTCGCCGCGTTCGTCGAAGCCTTCGCCGGAAAATTCGATCGCTGGCAACGCGAAGGGCTCGGTCCCATCCGTGCGGCCTGGCTCGCACGGGCTTGGCGGCGCGGGGAGTTGATGCAGGCTCGTATCGACAGCGCCGTTGTCGAGGGGCGCTTTCGCGATATCGACACGACCGGTGCGCTGATGCTCGAACTCGCCGACGGCTCGCTTCGCCGAATAACCGCTGCCGATGTCTTTGCGCTTCCCGTGACGGCGTGAGGTCCCCATGTTGCTCGCAATCAACTGCAACAACACGAATACCGTCTTCTCGGTGTGGGCGGAGGGCGAGATGCGCGGCGTTTGGCGCACGGCCACGGACCCGCAGCGAACGGCCGACGAGTACGTGGTCTGGCTTGACCATCTCATGGGCATTGCCAAGCTTTCGCGCGAGAAGATTACCGGCACCATCGTCGCGAACGTGGTTCCCGAGGCGCATTTCAACCTCACGCGCCTTTGCAAGCATTACTACAAGAGCGCACCACTCATGGTCGGCGAAGCCGGCGTCGATCTCGGCGTCAAGGCGCTCGTCGACCGGCCGGAGGAAGTGGGTGCCGATCGCCTCGTGAACACCGCGGCGGCACACGACCTGTACAAGACGCCGCTGATCGTGGTCGATTTCGGCACCGCGACGACGTTCGACGTCATCGACAGGGACGGCAACTACTGCGGCGGCGTCATTGCGCCGGGAATAACCCTTTCGCTCCGCGCCCTCCATATGGCTGCCGCGAAATTGCCGAGCGTGCGTATCGAACGCACCGCCAAGGTGATCGGCAAAAGCACCATTCCGTGCATGCAGTCAGGCATATTCTGGGGCTATGTCGGCCTGATTGAAGGCCTGGTCGCGCGCATCAAGGAGGAATGGGGTGAGCCCATGGGCGTCATCGCGACCGGCGGGCTCGCACCCCTCTTCGAGGGGGCTACGAGTGCGATCGAGCGCGTCGACGACACTCTGACGCTTTGGGGATTGTGGCTCATCTATCGCCGGAATCGTGGATGACGAAGAAGAAGTCTGCCGGAACCATCGCACCGGAGTCGTCGGCCGCGCCCGACCTTTCACCCTTCCCGCCGGAGGGGCTTCTGTTTGTCCCGCTTGGCGGTGCGGGCGAGATTGGGATGAACCTGAACGTCTACGGGTTCGGCGGAGAGTGGGTGATCGTCGACCTCGGAATCACGTTCGCCGACGATCGGATGCCGGGCATCGAGGTCGTCATGCCCGATCCCGCGTTCGTCGTCGAGCGGCGCGAGCAATTGCTCGGCATCGTGCTGACCCACGCGCACGAGGATCATATCGGTGCGGTCCAGTATCTTTGGCCGCAACTGCGCTGTCCCATCTACGCAACACCCTTCACCGCCTCCATCCTGCGCCGCAAGCTCGCGGAATCGGGCATTCTCGATGCCGCCGAGATCACGGTTGTCCCGCTCTCGGGGCGCTTCACGCTCGGTCCCTTCGAATTCGAGCTCATCACCCTGACCCACTCGATACCGGAGCCGAATGCGGTCGTGATCCGCACGCCTCTCGGCACGGTGCTCCACACGGGCGATTGGAAAATCGATCCAGACCCACTCGTCGGCTCGGTGACCGATTCGGCTGCACTTCGCCGCGTCGGCGAGGAAGGTGTGCTCGCCATGGTGTGCGATTCGACGAACGTGCTGCGCAGCGGCACGTCGGGATCGGAAGCTGATTTGCGCAAGAGCTTGGTAGCGCTCGTGGCGCGCGCACCGCAGCGGGTGGCGATCGCGTGCTTCGCCTCGAACGTGGCGCGGCTCGAGACGATTGCGAAGGTCGCGGAGGCCAACGATCGTCACGCCGCCTTGGTCGGCCGCTCGCTTTGGCGCTTTTACGAGGCAGCCCTCGAAAACGGCTATCTCCAGGATATCCAGCGTTTTCTGAGCGACGCCGAGGCAGCTTTCCTGCCGCGCGACAAAGTGGTGCTCGCCATGACCGGAAGCCAGGGCGAGCCGCGCTCGGCCCTCACACGCGTTGTCGCCGGCGAGCATCCACACATCGCACTCGAGGCCGGCGACACTGCGATCTTCTCGTCGCGCATCATTCCGGGAAATGAGCGCGCGATCTTCCGCCTCCAGAGTGCCTTGGCGCGCCTTGGGGTCGAGATCGTCACCGAGCACGACGAGTTCGTGCATGTCTCGGGACACCCCGCGCGCGACGAGCTCGCCGAGATGTATGCCTGGGTGCGTCC
>DATDHA010000286.1:0-3412 GCA_036521815.1 Alphaproteobacteria bacterium
AAGCGTGAGGCCGCCGATCCGGTCGAACGCCGCGAGCAGGAACAGCGTCGTCGAGACCAGGAGCTTGTCGGCAATGGGGTCGAGCAGGGCGCCGAGCTGCGACTGCTCGCGCCACGCGCGCGCGAGATAGCCGTCGAGATAGTCGGTGATCCCAGCGAGGATGAAGATGGCGAGCGCCGCCCAGCGCGCACCGTTGCCAGGGATCCAAAATAGCGCCACGAGCAGCGGGATCAGGCCGATCCGCGAGAAGGTGAGGAGATTGGGAATGCTCGTGATCATGGTTCGGATGCCCCGCGCAGCCGGGCTGATTTTAGGACCCCGTACGGCGAATGGCCATAGGGAGCTAAGCCTCGGGATGGAAGTGATCGTAAATCTTCTTGGCGACGGTTTTGTTGATGCGGGGGGCGGCCTCGAGGTCGGCGAGGCCCGCGCGCGCGACGCTTTTGGCGGAGCCGAAATGGTGGAGGAGGGCGCGCTTGCGCTTCGCACCAATGCCCGGAACCTCGTCAAGCAGGGACTGGCCGATCGCCCTCGTTCGCTTGGCGCGATGGGTGCCGATAGCGAAGCGGTGCGCCTCGTCGCGCAGGCGCTGTAGAAAATAGAGGACCGGATCGCGTGGCTCGAGCGAGATGGGCGCCCGTTCGGGCAGGAAGATGCGCTCGCGGCCCGCGTTGCGCTCCGGGCCTTTCGCGATGGCGGCCACCGCCACGTCGCCGACGCCAAGATCGGCAAGTACGCCGAGTGCGGCGTTGAGCTGGCCGAGGCCGCCGTCGATCAAAACGAGGTCGGGCCATTGGCCGCGCGCGCGTTCGGGGTCCTCCTTGAGTGCGCGGGCAAAACGGCGCGTCAGGACCTCGCGCATCATGCCGTAATCGTCGCCCGGTGCGATTGCGGGCAATGGGCGATCGTCAATGATCCCGTCGGCCACCACCTCGGATGTCAACGCGCCCGCATCCTCGTGGCCTTCCTCAGCCGCCGTGGTCGCCGTCGTGGTCGTCGGGGGCTGTGTTGCGTTCGTTATGTTGAACTTTCGGTAGGCACCCTTCATAAAGCCCTCCGCTCCAGCGACGATCATAGCGCCGACCGCGTTGGCGCCCATGATGTGGCTGTTGTCGTAGACCTCGATGCGCTGCGGTGGCGCCTCGAGGCCGAGGGTTGTGGCCAGCCCCTCGAGAAGCTGGCGCTGGGACGCACTTTCGCCGAGATGCCGGCCGAGCGCTGCCTGCGCGTTCGCGAGGGCGTGCTCCACCACTTTGCGCTTTGCCCCGCGCTTGGGGGTTGCAAGCTCGACACTGCGCCCCGCGCGCACGGAGAGCGCTTCCTCGATGAGCGTCTGCTCGGGAACATCGTGGCTCAAGAGGACGAGGGCGGGTGGGGGCTTGTTCTCGTAGAACTGGCCGATGAAAGCGCCGAGAACCTCTTCCACTCCGAGCGATTTCTCGTGGCGCGGGAAATACGCGCGATTTCCATAATTGCGCCCCGCGCGGAAGAAGAAAACTTGGACGCAGGTAACGCCACCTGCCTGATGGGCGGCGATGATGTCCGCCTGTTCGACGCCCGCCACGTTGATATCCTGGCGCGCTTGGATTTGGGTAAGGGCGCGGATGCGGTCGCGGTAGATCGCCGCGGTCTCGTAGTCGAGTGCCTCCGCCGCTTCCTGCATCTGGCTCGAGAGGCGGCGCTGGATCTCCTGGCTTTTGCCGGAGAGGAAGCCGCACGCCTCGCGCACGAGGTTGTCGTAATCCTCGCGGCCGATCTTGCCGACGCACGGGCCGCTGCAGCGCTTGATCTGGAAGAGAAGGCAGGGCCGCGTGCGGCTCGCGAACACCGTGTCGGCGCAGGAGCGGAGCAGGAAGGCGCGCTCCAGGGCCGCCAATGTCTGGTTGACCGCACCCGCCGACGCGAACGGCCCGAAATACTCGCCCGGCCGGCTGCGCGCACCCCGGTATTTTGCGATCTGCGGCCACTCGTGGTCGCCCGTGATGAGAATATAAGGAAAGCTCTTGTCGTCGCGCAGCAGGACATTGTAGCGCGGCGCATGGCGCTTGATCAGGTTGCTCTCGAGGAGAAGCGCTTCGACCTCGGTATGTGTCGTGATCACTTCGACACGAGCGACCTCCGCCACCATTCGTTGGATGCGATAGGAGAGGCGCGGCAGTTGGGTATAGCTCGCGACGCGCCGCTTGAGGTCCTTGGCCTTGCCGACATAGAGCACGTCGCCCCGCGCGTCGATCATGCGATAGACGCCGGGGGTCTCCGGCATGGTCCTGAGTGTTGCCGATATCGCCTCGGCACCGCGCGCGAGGCGCCCGCCCTCCAACGCGCGCCCACCCGCCTCTGGTGCCGCGTCCTTTGTGGCGGCGGGTGGCGGGTCGGCATTCGGGGTACGATCGATATCGCTCATCGGTTCATTTTCATTGTGCCGCCCGCAGGGTCAACCTTGGGCTGCCGAGCCGGTGGCTTCGGCGCAATAAATGCCAAAAAAACTCAATCAAAGTATAATGAATCCAATTAGATCGGAAATCGAGGGGCCTGGGCGACTCGGATATCCACGATTCCTGTGGATAACATTGTCGAAAATTTGCTCTTCACCAAGCACGCGTCAAATGTACCAAGGGCTTGACGTATATGCCTAATAAATAGGCATGGTCCGCAAATTGCTGATTTTGAACTGTTATTTTGAAGTCAAGCGTAAACAATCTGTCAAACTCGGGAATCTCAGTGAAATCTGATACGTCTCCAAGAATGCACGTCTGGCTGTGCAAAACCTCGCCCGCTGCGGCCAAACAATTCGTATATATAAGTTATTATCTTACGCTAATTCGATAGAAAGCATTCCGTTCCTGTCCGCCCCGATATCGAGCTACCGAGCCTCCGTTTCGCATTCTGCACAGTCGAAAACTCCATATACTTGCACAACTACTCGTTTTCCGATGCGCCCGCCAGGCCTTCCGAGGAAATCCGGCAAACGCGCGCGCTATTCCGATATGGGTGCCGCCGAAGGTGGGGGCCAGCCCAAATGCTGGCCGCCGTCGAGCGCCAGCATCTGCCCCGTGAGTGCCGGCGACTTCAGGATGAAGCGCAATGCCGCCGCGATCTCCTCGAGGCTGGCACCGTGTCCAAGGGGTGTCGAGCGCCATTGCCTCTCGAACTGCTGCTCGTTTTGCCGGCGGCTCGGCAAGACGGGCCCGGGGCCGATCGCGTTCACGCGAATGCGCGGTGCGAGCGCCATGGCGAGCGTGCGCGTCAAGGTCCATAGCCCGGCTTTGCTTACCGTGTATGAGACGAAGTGCGGCGTAAGACGCCAGACGCGCTGGTCGACCATGTTGACGATGACGGCATCGGCGCCGTTCGGTAGCTGCCGCGCGAGCGCCTGGGACAGTGCGAACGGTGCGCGCAGGTTCGTCTCCAT
>DATDHA010000287.1:0-1901 GCA_036521815.1 Alphaproteobacteria bacterium
GAAGACGAGGGTGGGTGCAGCTCCGACGCGCGAAAGTACGACCTTGAGGGCGAGCATGAAACGGGCGAGCTCGCCGCCCGAGGCAATCTTCGCGATCGGCCCGAGCGATGCGCCGGGATTGGTCGCGACCTCGAACGTGACGCGCTCCATGCCATCGGCACTCCATGCGCTCTCCTCAAGGGTGTCGAGCCGGGTCTTGAATTTGGCTTTTTCCAGCTTAAGGGGCGGGAGCTCCGCGCCGACGGCCGCATCGAGCTTCCTCGCCGCTTCAGCGCGCGCGCGCGAAAGTGCGCGTGCTGCCGTCATAAAGGCCGTCTTTCCTTCCGCGACGGCCCGCTCATGGTGCTGTTTGGCGTCCCCTCGCTCCTCGATCGCCGCGAGACGCGAGGCGAGCGTCGTCCTCAGCTCCGAAAGCGCCTCCGCCGAGACATGATATTTGCGTGCCGCGTCGCGGAGCGCATGGAGCCGTTCGTCGACCGTCTCCAGCCGCCCGGGCTCGAACTCGACGGTGCTTCCAAAACCTTGCAGCTCCGCGATCCCTTCGCCGAGTTCGACGATGGCGCGATCGATCGCGGCAAGCGCCGGATCGAGGCGCCCGCCGGCCTTTTCTGCACCGCGCTCAAGCTGACGCCGCGCGCCGCGAAGCAGCACCTCAAGCCCCTCGCGCGCCCCGGCGCTGTCTCCCGTGAGCGCTGCAAGTGCTGCATTCAGGGATTCGACGACTTGCTCGCGGTGCATGAGAAGCTGGCGCTCGCTGGCGAGCTTGGTTTCCTCGCCGGCCTTGGGATCGAGCTCGCCAAGCTCGGCGACGGCATGGCGCAGATAATCCTCGTCGCGCCGCGCGCTCGCGAGCTCGGCTTCGAACGCCGCCCTGGCCTTCTCAGCACCCCGCCAAAGCTGGTAGGCGTCACGCACCCGGGCGTTGAGTTTCGAATCGCCGCCGAAGGCGTCAAGCGCCACGCGATGGGTCGTCTCGTCGAGCAGGCCATGCTGATCGAGCTGCGCCTGGATTTCGACGAGCCGCCCGCCGAGCTCGCGCAGAAAACCGGCACTCACGGGCTGGTCGTTCACGAAGGCGCGGCTGCGCCCGTCCGACGCGAGCATGCGCCGAAGGACGAGCTGCTCATCCCGCGCAAGCCCCTGCTCATCGAGTGCCTGCCAAGTAGGGTGGTCGGCGGGCAGTTCGAACGCTGCACTCACGCTCGCCTGCCGGGCACCCTCGCGGATGAGCGAGAACTCCGCGCGCATGCCGAGTGCCAGGCCAAGGGCATCGAGGAGGATCGATTTTCCCGCCCCCGTTTCGCCCGTCAAGACCGACAGGCCGGCGCGGAAGGTGAGGTCCAGCCGCTCGATCAGCACCACATCCCGGATCGAAAGGCCGACGAGCATACTCAGAAGATGCTTAGTGAGTTCCAGGTCTTTGCAATGAACGAGTCGTCGGTCTTCTTTTCCTCGCCCGTGTCGCGGTCGACCTTGACGTTCTCGACGAGCTGGTAGCTGTCAATGTACCACTGGCTGCGGGGGTAGTTGTAACCGAGCACGGCCGCCGTCTTCTTCGCCTCGTCGACGACGCCGAGCGCCATGTAGCATTCGACGAGGCGGTGCAGCGCCTCCGGCACCTGGGTTGTCGTCTGGTATTTGTCGACGACAGTCTTGAAGCGGTTGATTGCGGCGAGATATACGCCGCGCGTCTCATAGAATCGACCGACCTCCAATTCCTTGCCGGCGAGATGATCTCTTACAAGGTCGATCTTACGGCGCGCGTCCTTGGCGTAAGGTGTGTCCGGGTAACGGCGAATGAGCTCCTCGAGCGAGGTCAGCGCCTGGTCCGCGTTGGTCTGGTCGCGTTGCACGTCGATGACCTGTTCGTAATAGGAGAGTGCTTTGAGATAGTAGGCGTA
>DATDHA010000288.1:0-2964 GCA_036521815.1 Alphaproteobacteria bacterium
TCGACGTCATCCAGCAATTCATCACGAGCCAGATGCCGCTGGTCCTCGTGGATGCGGCGTTCATTTTCGTCTTCGTGACCGCTCTCTTCTTCATCAGCACGACACTCGCGACGGTGACGATCCTCGCGATGCCAGTGCCCATGATCTTCTCGATCCTTTTCTATCGTGCGCAGAAGCGGCTCAATGAGCAAAAATTCGGCGTCAGTGCGGCGCGCTCCACGCTCCTTTCCGAGGCGGTGGCGCGCGCGACGACGATCAAAGGACTCGGACTCGAATCGGAGGTCGAGCGGAGGCTTGCGAACAAACTCGCGACCGGTGCGGTAACGAGCCTCAAGGCCGCACGGTCGGCAAACGCCATCAATGTTGCGTCTGCCGCGATACAGCAAGTTGCGCACCTTGCGATTATCTTCCTGGGTGCGCGGCTCGTGATGTCAGGCGAACTCAGCTTTGGCGCGCTGATTGCGGCGAGCGTTCTTGCCGCGCGCGCCTTGGCGCCGCTGCGTCAATGCGTGTCGGCGATCCAGCAATTCCACGACGTGCGCACCGCCTTCGCCCAGCTCGACGGCATCGTCTCGGCAGGCGATGCGACTGGGGTTGGCCGCATGCCACTGCCGTCGGTCCTCGAATCGGTGAAATTTGAAGCGACCACTTTCGGCTATGGCGAGGGGGCGTCCAAAGCGCTCGACGACGTCTCGCTGGAATTCGCCGCGGGTGCGATCGTCGGCGTCACGGGACGGCCGGGATGCGGCAAGAGTACCCTCGTGAAGCTGCTTTGCGGTCTCTTGCGGCCAAACGCAGGGCGCGTGCTCGTCAATGGCGCCGACTTGAGCCACTTCGCCGGGTCCGCTTGGCGCGGTGCGATTGGTCTCGTTCCCCAGGAAATAGAGCTCTTTGCCGGTACGATCCAGGAAAATATCGCCTTGGGCGCGCCGGATGCACCCTTCGAGCATATCATGGCTGCAGCGCGATTTGCGCTTGCGCACGAATTCATCCAGGACCTCCCCCTCGGCTACGAAACGCGGCTTAGCGAGAACGGCTTGGAGCTCTCGGCCGGTCAGCGCCAGCAGGTTTGCATTGCGCGCGCCGTGCTGCGTGACCCGAGGGTCCTGATCCTGGACGAGGCGACGAGCGCGCTCGATCGCGAAACGGAAATGCAGCTTATGGTCAATATCCGCCAACGTGCGGCAGGCCGGGTGATCGTTGTCGTTTCCCATCGTCCGATACCGCTCATGTGCGCCGATCGCATCGTCTACATGGCGGATGGCCGGATCGCGAATGTCGAGCAGGTCGACCGGCAAGTGGCATTGGCGCGCGCGGCCGGATGAGCGCGCGCAGGCAATCTGGCCTTGCGCCGGCCAATCGCAGACACGGGACGCCTTGAACATGACAAGCCGATATCTGACGGTCGCGGACGAGTGGAACCATCGGGTCGACGCCGACTTGTCGCTGCAAAATCTTGTGGACAGCCGGCACGGTCCACTCACACGCGTTCTTTTGCTCGGAATCTGCGTGGTGTTCGCCGGCTTGGTCGCGTGGGCCTCGCTCGCGCGCGTCGACCAGGTGGTGTCGGCACTCGGCACCGTGCGGCCGGCCGGAAAGACAAAAATGATCAATCACCCCGACGGCGGCCGGGTCGGCGAGCTCTATGTGCATGAAGGCGATGGAGTCGAAGCTGGACAAGTCTTGCTCGCTTTTGACAGCACGGCACTCGATCAGGACGTCGTTCAGCGCAAATCGGAAGTCGACCGGCTGTCGGCGGAAATTGCAAGGCTCGCCGCGGAGGGCACGCATTCGCCGCTCATGTTTCCGGACGACCTCGCGAGCAGGCGCCCCGAACTGGTCGAGGCCGAAACCCGCTTGTTCGCGGCACGGTTGGATGCACTTGCGACACAAAGGGCGGAGGCGGACAATAGCGTCGCACAGCGCAACGCCGAGATGGCCACCCTCTCCGACCGGGTTGCTCAGCTCAAGGGCTCCGTCGCGATCCTCCGGGAGCAGGAAGCGGCGGTCGGCACGCTCGCCGAAAAGGGATACTTCCCGCGCGTGCGCTATCTCTCGCTGAAGCGTGACCTGGTCACGGCCGAGGGCGAGCTTGCGCAGGCGGAGGATGCGAAATCGGCGGCACTCTCCGCGCGCTCCGAGGCGCTCGAGCGCAGACAGCGCATCGATCGGGAGCGGGACGCCGAGGTCCTGTCCAAGCTCGCCGCGGCGCGTGGCCAGCGAGATCAGGTCGTCTCGCAGCTTCGGCAATCGGAGGGCCGCGCCGGCCAACTGAAGATTGTGTCACCCGTGAGCGGGGTCGTGCAGAACCTCGCCGTCAAAAACGTCGGCCAGTCCATTGCGCCCAATCAGGAGATCATGGAAATCGTGCCGCGTGGCGATTCGCTCGTGGTCGAGGCGCGGGTCGAGAACCGTGACATCGGCAATGTGCGAATCGACCAGCCCGCGACCATCAAGGTTCGAGCCTTCGATTTCGTCAAGTTCGGCGCGCTCGCGGGCAAGGTGGACCATATAGCACCGGATGCATCGAAGGAAGACGCCGCCAACGGGTCCTACTTCCTCGTGACCGTGCGCACCTATGCGACCGAGCTTTCCGACAGCGCGCGGAAGGTTTCCATAGCACCCGGTATGCTCGTCGATGTCGACCTCAAGATCGGCCGACGCACCATCATGTCGTACTTGACCGATCGAATCTTCGAGGCGACAGCTTCTGCGTTCAAGGAATAAGGGCGGACGCTTAATCGCCGAGGTATACCGGCGTATCAGGCCTGCTCTTCCGGCTGCAGATGATTCATTGCCCAGATTGCCGCCTGCGTGCGGTTGGCGGCACCGATCTTCTTGAGCAGCATTTTGACGTGGACCTTGACGGTCGCTTCGGAGATTTTCAACTCCCTGGCGATCAGCTTGTTCGAGTGGCCGTCGCGCAAGAACCGCAGCACCTGGCGCTCACGCTCCGAAATGCCG
>DATDHA010000289.1:0-4402 GCA_036521815.1 Alphaproteobacteria bacterium
GCGTCAACCAGCTATGGACGCATGTGCACATGCCGCTTCAAGCGAAAGAGCCGTCCCTAAAGGACGGCTCTTTCCGATTCTTGCGGTTATCGGCCACCCGCGGTAGTGACCTCGCCGCAATCGCCGCAAAGGGTTTGCGGCGGTTCCATCGCGGCCGACGAACGTCGACCGTTCGATACGGCTGATCGCTTTTCTAAAAGCTCCAGCACACTCAAACTGTGCGCCTCCGCGATCCGAAAATCAAGACGACCGCACGGCCTTTCCGCACGCGAAACGACACAGCACTATCGCCCGCGCGCAACGAAACCCGAGTTGAGAAAATCCGGTTTGCCGTAGCGCAAAGGATTGCCGTCGAGCGTTTCGACGCTGCCGCCGGCACCAAGTATCAGCGCATGACCGGCGGCCGTGTCCCACTCCATCGTCGGCCCCAAGCGCGGATATAGGTCCGCTTCGCCCGCCGCGATCAGGCAGAACTTGAGCGCACTTCCCGCGACCTTGCATTCCCTCACTTTCCGTCCTTGCATAGCAGGGCATTCTTCGAGAAACGCATCGAGTTTTCGTTGGTCGGCATGAAAGCGGCTTGTAAGGACGACAACGCCGTCGGCGTGCGGCGTGCGCGCCGCAATCGATTGCACAGCACCACCTCTCTTGCGCCGCGTCGCGGCGCCCCGACCCGCGGCGGCGAAGCTTTCGCCGGACACGGGTATATGCACCACACCGAGCACGGGCGTGCCCGCCTCGATGAGAGCGATGTTGACGGTGAAATCGCCGATGCGGTTGATGAACTCCTTGGTGCCATCGAGCGGATCGACCAGCCAGAAGCGGTCCGCGATCGCGGGGCAAGTGCCGCGCGCCATCGCCTCTTCGGCGACGATAGGGATGTCCGGCGTCAGTGCGGCAAGACCTTGGACGATGAGGGCCTCCGCTTCGTGGTCCGCGGCCGTCACGGGGCTCGCGTCGGCTTTGCGCCCAACGGCAAACGTCGTCTCGTAAATTTCATTGATGCGCGCGCCAGCCGCCTCGGCGAGGCGTATGACGTCTTCAAGAAGAATGTCCGCCGACCGGACCAAGTCAAACCACCTTCGAACTGCGCGCCCTGCGGCCGGTCAGCCGGCCCAGGCCTTGACGTCGTCGACGACCACGGCAAAACGGTCGGCAAGGGCCGCGAGCTCCATCCGGTGAAGCGAATCAGCGTCGACGACGCCGCCGTGACCGTCCGGCAGATCGCGCGTCGCAGCCGCATTCGCCACGACCGTGCAGCGATAGCCGAAGTCGAGTGCGGCGCGCACCGTCGAGCTCACGCACATGTGGGTCATGAACCCGACGACGATAAGCTCTTTCTTGCCGAGCGCTTTGAGACGGGCATCGAGATCGGTGCCGGCGAAGGAATTCGGCTTGCTTTTGACGACGACAGCCTCGCCCTTGCGCGGCCGCACTGTCTCCGCGACCTCGACATAGGGTGTCGTCGGATCGAAGACGCCACCGCCGGGTGCGGCATGATGCACGATATGGATGATCGGCGCGCCGCCGACGCGCGCGAGGGCGAGCACGCGTCCCGCTTCCTCGAGTGCTGGTTTGACGCCCGGAAGGGCCAGTCGTCCGTCCACGTATTCGCGCTGGCAATCGATCAGAATGAGGGCCGCGTCGTCGACCCGGCTCGGTTGCGCTGAAGCGCCGGCCATCTGAAGCAAAGTCTTGGGTTCGTGCATGGCAACCTTCTCTAGTGTGGTGGATTTGAAGTTCCTAAGATTTTTGTGGCAGTCACGTTTAGGAACTTCAAATCCGAGGACCACACTAGATTCAACAAATTCCAGTGTGGCTTTGAATCCGAAATTGGCTCACGGTCCCGCACCCAAGATATGGCGAATTTCGGATTCGCCACACTAGGGTGTTTTCGGGGGGCACTTTGCGGGCAAGCGGGGAGGTTGTAAAGGCTTGCGAGGGCATGGGCGCATTCGTCGCACGCAGGGGATGAAAATGGCCTCGAAATGCGGCGGCGCGGCACTCAATGGGGTGCGAATCGAGACTCGGCGATCGAGACACTCGTGAACCGCTCGAATATCAAAGTGGGCGACCAATAATCCTCCGCCAGGCCCGCTTTCACCTTGAGGTGGTCGAGGAACGCGCGCTGACTGTCGAGCTGCGTCCAAACTTGCGGCAGGAAGAGCGCTTGGTGCTCCAAATCGCGAAGGACCAATCCGTCGATGCCGGGGTGCAGCCGGGCGATGAGTTCCGCCTCGGTTTCCGCCGGAATGCGGGACAGCCCGCTCAAGAGCGAAATCACGATCTCGACGTCGGCAAGTTCAGTGAGGGTGACGGGCGAAAAGCGCCGGTCTTCGAGTGCCGCCGCGGCGGCGTTCTCGGCGACGTCGGTAACGAGGGGGCGCCAGGCGTTCATCGTGCCCACACAGCCGCGCAGCTCCCCGCTTTTCTTCAATGTCACGAATGCGGCTCGATTGACCTGAATTTCGGCGGCGTAATGCGCGGGATCGACGGCGAGCGAGCTTCCCGCTCGCAGTTGCCAGGCGATGCTCGCGCGGGCAAGGGAAAGAAGTGCCCTGCCGTGGCGCTCGAGCATCATGGCGTCGTCCGACGCGTCATGCAGCACGCCGGTGGATGGATCAGTCGAATAGGTAAGCGCCATATCCCACGACCTCGTGACGCGACCCTGCCGTGTCGCCCGAATTGCGGAGATCGACCATGCGCGCCTTGAGCCCGCGCCGCCGTGCCGTGCGCAGGAGACCGGTTATCGGAACCCGGCCGCAAGCCTGGTCCCAACCGATGGCGTCGGCGTCGAGTGCTTCGATCGCCGCCGATGTCGCGCGGTCCATTCCGCGGGCGGTTTCGTAATCGAGATAATGACTAAGGTCGGAGCTGACGACGATCAGCGTCTCCATCCCGTCCCACAGGGCTTCGATGACCTCGTCGACCACTTCACCACTTGCCTCCCCCACCACGAGAGGAACGATCTTCACGCCGCCGAGTACGGCAATCAAGAAAGGCAGATGCACCTCGATGCTGTGCTCGCGCCGATGCGGCTCGTCGAGGATCCTCACCTGCGGCAACGTCGAAATGCGCTCGATGGCGTCACGGTCGACCTCGACCGGGGCGATTGGCGTCGCGAAGGCGGCAACGCTCGGTGCCGCGAGCCCCTTGAGCGGGACGCGATGCGCAGGCCCCAAGAGGACGGCGCGGCGCACCTTGCCCTTGAGCGGCCGAAGCCGCGCATAGGCAGAAGCTGCGATCGGGCCGGAATAGACGTAGCCGGCATGGGGGGCAATGATGGCCTTGGGCGCGCTTGCGCCGACTTCCAATTGGGCGCTCGCCTCAGCCAGCAGGCGCTCCACCGTGTGCATCAGGATCGTCGGGTCGTCGGGATAAAAGAGACCGGCCACCGCCGCCGGGCGGACATCCCGCATGCTGCCCCCTCGCGGGCGGCACCTCGTCCGGACCGTTGCGCTATCGTGCCGCTCGCCCCATATGATGAATTGGACTATCGGGCAGTGATATGGTGACGCAGAGACTGAGGGGCCAGGGGGCCGCGGCAGAGCGCTGAAATAAATTCCTGTCGATCTTTCGGCGCGCGATGACGCCCGGTTGACGATATGGGAGTTCATTCAACGAATAGTGAGATTCTCGAGGGCGTTCCCGGCCGTTTTTGGCACGCGCTCGAGGATGGAAGAATCCAGTGCGATCTTTGCCCGCGCGCATGCAAGCTGCATGAGGGGCAGCGGGGCTTATGCTTTGTGCGCGGCAGGGCGGGCAACCGGATGGTGCTGACGAGCTATGGCCGCTCGTCCGGCTATTGCATCGACCCGATCGAGAAGAAGCCGCTCAATCATTTCCTGCCGGGAACGCCGGTGCTCTCCTTCGGGACCGCCGGATGCAATCTCGCTTGCCGTTTCTGCCAGAACTGGGACATCTCAAAATCGCGGGAGATGGATACGCTCGCCGATGCCGCCTCGCCCGAGGCGATCGCGCGCGCGGCGGAGGATCTCGGCTGCCGGTCAGTCGCCTTCACCTACAACGACCCCGTGATCTTTCATGAGTACGCGATCGACGTGGCTGAAGCCTGCCATGCGCGCGGCATCAAGGCGGTCGCGGTGACCGCCGGCTACGTCTGCGCCGAGCCGCGCGCCGAATTCTACCGCTATATGGATGCGGCGAATGTCGACCTCAAAGCCTTCACCGAGGAATTCTACAAGCGTGTGTGCTCCGGCGGGCTCGCCGAAGTACTCGAAACACTTGTCTATCTCAGGCACGAGACGAACGTGTGGTTCGAGATCACGAACCTCATGATTCCCGGTGAAAATGATTCGCCGGCAGAGACGGAGGCCATGTGCCGGTGGGTCGTCGAGAATCTGGGTTGCGATGTCCCGCTCCACTTCACCGCCTTCCATCC
>DATDHA010000290.1:0-12679 GCA_036521815.1 Alphaproteobacteria bacterium
AGGTGGTGCTAAAAACGGCCGCCGAGCTCCAGAAGGGGACGAAGGCTGCGAGCGAGCCGGCACCAGTGCTACAGCCTCCACCGACAGCGGGCACGCCGACGGCACCCTCCGGGTTATCGGCGAGCGCGCCATCCTATTGAATGTCCTCTCGAGGAACGTGCGAACGCAAGGCGTAACCGGCTTAGGGCAAATGAAGGGGTTACTTATGACGAAACCTCGGGTCCAGCGCTTCTTCCGCATTTCCGTTGGCATGGCCGCTTTTGCGGGCACCTTGTTGACGCTCGGCGCATGTCAAAACCAGTACTCGCCGAACACCTATTCGACGACGGGCGTCCAGCAAGCAAGCAAGGTGGATCGGGCCGTGGTGGAGAGCTTCCGGGTCGTCGATGTCCGGGAATCGGGACTCGGTTCAGGTGTGGGCGCTCTGGGCGGTGCTGCGGCTGGCGGCATCGCGGGCTCTCAAATCGGCAATGGTGGCGGCAACGCGATCGCCACCTTGGGTGGTGTGCTGATCGGCGGTGCGATCGGCATTCTCGCCGAAAAAAGCATTACCGATACCCAGGCCTATGAATATATCGTGCGCAAGGCGAACGGCGACTTGCTTTCCGTCACGCAGCAAGACCCGCAACCGCTCGGCGTCGGCCAGCGCGTCCTCATAATTTATGGCGTGAACGCGCGCATCATCCCCGATGCCGGTGCTGCCCCGCCGCAGGGTCCGGCACCGACGGTGGGACAGACTGTCGCCCCTGTAGCCCCCGCTGCCTCAGCGGGCCAACCGGTCCAGCCGTTGGGACAGCTAGACCAGGGCGTAACCCCGGTGACGCCCGATAATCCGTGTCATGGTTGTACGCAGGCCGTAGAACCGCCCGCCGTGACGCCCGTCCCTCCAAATCAACCGTCAAGCTGATCCGGTCACGCCATTTCGTTCGAGAAGCGGACGGTCTTG
This sequence comes from Alphaproteobacteria bacterium, assembly GCA_036521815.1. Lineage (GTDB taxonomy): Bacteria > Pseudomonadota > Alphaproteobacteria > JACZXZ01 > JACZXZ01 > DATDHA01. Next base: position 947 of record DATDHA010000290.1, read on the forward strand.
TTCTCAAGCCCTTTGAGCACGATCGGCAGGCCGCCGCTGCGGAGCATCCACTCAAGGCGGTGGTCGCGGTACTGGCGTCGGTAGGAACCACTCGCCAATAGTTTCGTCACGTCGGGGGCGATCTTCAGCCATTCCTTGGCTTGCTCGATCATCGTTGCGACACTCGGTCGCGCACTGGCGCGCGCGAGCCAGTCGGCGAGAGGACTGCCATCCTTTGGCGTATTGCCAAATCGCACGGAATTGAGGAGGTGTGGCACGACGGCAAGATCGGCCCAGCCAAAGCCGGCACCGTTGAACCATTGGCGCCCGCCGAGCTCCTGCTCGAGCCATGCCTGCGCCTTCGGCGTTTGCGCCGCTGCCGCAGCCAGGAGCTTGTCGCGCAGCTCCCCTTCGGCGCGTTTGAAGCGCACGACCTCCATGACGCCCCAATTGATCGCCTCGTACTGCGTGTCCATCGCGTCCTCGATCATCCGCGCGCGGGCGCGCTCCGCGGGATCCTTCGGCAGCAACGGAGGCCGCGGCCATTTCTCTTCGATATATTCAAGGATGATCGTCGAATCGAAAATTCTCACCTCGCCATCGGCGAGTGCTGGCACCTCATGACGCGGGTTGCGCTCGATGAAGCCCCGATCGGTTGTCGCTCCCGTGCCGAATTTCTCGGGCAAGCGCAGTTCGAACGAAACGCCCTTCTCGTTGAGCGCCATCTTGCATTTCTGCGAATAGGGCGAAAGCGGATGTTCATATAGGACGATCACGGACAGGCTCCTTCTTGGACACAACCCCTCAAGAGGAGGTCGGGCCCCCTCTCCGTAAGCCTCGCGGCTCGCGCACAGCGTAACGATTTTGCTGGCGGAAGCCAGTGCGGCCGGGTTCAATTCCTCGTGCGGCGCGGTGCCGATCCGACGTCCGAAAGGATCGCCCCCATGCCGCGGCCATGAAGAGGAGTGCCAGATGAGGAGTTACGACATCGCGGCCTACGGTCAGCCCTTGAAACTTTTCGAGCGGCCCACGCCCAAGCCCTCCGGAACTGAGGTGCTGGTGCGCGTGAGAGCTGCGGGTGTGTGCCACAGCGACGTGCATATCTGGGAGGGCTATTTCGATTTGGGTGGGGGCAAGAAGCTCCGCATGGAAGATCGCGGCATGAAGTTGCCCCACACCCTTGGCCACGAGACGGTCGGCGAGGTCGCAGCCCTCGGCCCGGACGCCTCCGGCGTCAAGGTGGGTGTGCCCTATCTCGTCTACCCCTGGATCGGCTGTGGCGTTTGCGAGGTGTGCCGGATCGGCGAGGAGCAGCTTTGCCTGACCCCGCGGTATCTCGGCATTCAGCGCTCGGGCGGCTATGCCGACCATATCGTGGTACCCCATCCGTGCTACCTGCTCGACATCTCCGACATGCGCGCATCGGAGGCGGCACCCTATGCCTGCTCCGGGGTTACGACCTACGCCGCCTTGTGGAAGTTCGGCGCTGCCCTCCAGGAGAAGCCGCTTGTCGTCATCGGTGCCGGCGGTCTCGGCCTCATGTGCCTGGAACTTCACCGCGCCATGGGCGGGCGCGCCGCAATCTCGGTCGACATCGATCCGGCAAAACGCGATGCGGCCCTCAAGGCGGGGGCGCAAGCCGCCATTGACGGCAAGGCGCCTGACGCGGTGAAACAGATCAAGGCCGCGGCGGGCGGGCCGGTATGGTCCGTCCTCGATCTCGTGGGCTCGACGGCGACGATGCAGCTTGGGATCGATTGCCTGACAAGGGGTGGAAAAATCGTCGTCGTGGGGCTCTTCGGGGGCGATATCACGCTCGCCATTCCGCTCATCCCCCAGCGCGCGCTGACGATCCAAGGCTCCTATGTCGGCAGCCTGGCCGAGCTTAGGGATCTATTGGCGCTGGTGCGAAAACAGAAGGTCCCGCCGATCCCGATCCGCGAGCGCCCACTCGATCACGCGGCGACCGCACTCGAGGAGCTTCGCTCCGGCCGGGTCCTCGGGCGGACCGTGCTGACGCCGTGAATGCCGCACCCGCCGATCGCGGCCGGCCGGGTATCGCGGAAAAAGCTGAGCATTATGGAAACGGCTCCTTGCGGAAATTGAAGGCGATCGATATCCGCGGTTGATTACCGCGATGGGCGAAAACCATGTGCGGCACGTAGCTCGGAAAGAGGACCATCATGCCGGCGACCGGGCGGATATAGACGCTCGTCCGGACGAGGCCGGGAAAGAACGTGCTGTCCCGGCTCAAGAAGGGGTCCATGATCTGCAAAGGTGTGCCGACATCGGCATTGGCGTCGGAATCGCCGGGGTCGACGTAATAGGTGCCCGACCAAGTGGCGCCCGGATGGGTGTGGGTCTTGTTGAAGTCGGCCCCGCGATTGACGTTGACCCAAGCCTGATAGGTCCAATTGAACTCGCTCGGCTCCCGTCCATAAGCACTCATCAAGCGCGCTGTCGCATGATTGACCATCTGCGCCATGCGCTCGATCAGCGCCTTGCCGGCCTCGCCCATCCACTCGAGCACCCCGGTTTCCGAATGCCAGCCGCCGATGTTGCTCTTCGTCCGCCCGCCCGCCTCGTGTTCGCGCGCAAGGGCAAGGCGCCGGAGTTCCTTGTCGAGTTCCGCCGTGTTCTGCCAGACGTGACACATGACGGGTACGGGAAAGCAGAAATCGAAATTCGCTTTTTCAAGGTCGGGCAGGGGCATCGTCGAACCTCATAATCTTCTCGTCGAATATCTCCGGCGTCAGCGGCGTCGGGTGCGGCCGTTTTCGGTCGAAAGTATAAGCGGGGGAAGGCGGGTGCCGCGATAGCGGCGAAGGTCTCCCTTTGCCGACCAAGAAAACCTGTCAGGCATCTATCCGGTCCATACTGTCCGACATCTACCCGGTTCGCACCCCCCTCCCAACCCTCCCCCTCAAGGGGGGCGGGCTTTTTGGCGTTGCATAATCAAACCTCCCCACCTGAGGGGGAGGTCGGCAGCGCGTCAGCGCTGCCGGGTGGGGGGTCTATCGCCGCGAGCGTCAGCGGTGCCGGGTGGGGGGTGGTCCTCGCCCTTCGAGACGCGGTCTCACGGCGCGTGCGCGCCAGACCCCTTGCATTCCAGGCGCATAACCGCTATTTACCCGCCACTCAAACCCACACGCGGGTGTCGCGGTCGTCCGGGGAGAAATCCCGGGCGCTCGCTCCGGTGGCCTTGTTCCGGCCTCAACGACCCGCGGCGGTACAACCGGAAAAGGATTTCGACCCATGGCGATACCCACGTTCTCCATGCGCCAGCTTCTCGAGGCCGGCGTGCATTTCGGCCATCAGACGCGGCGGTGGAACCCGAAGATGGCGCCTTACATCTTTGGCGTCCGCAACAACATCCACATCATCGACCTTCAGCAGACCGTCCCGATGCTCTATCGCGCACTCCAGACCGTGCGCGACGTGGCGGCGGCCAACGGGCGCGTGCTCTTCGTCGGCACCAAGCGTCAAGCCGCCGACATCGTGGCCGAGGAGGCCAAGCGTTGCGGCCAGTACTACGTCAACCATCGCTGGCTCGGCGGCATGCTGACCAACTGGAAGACGATCTCGCAGTCGATCAAGCGCCTGCGCAGCCTTGACGAGCAGTTGAGCCAGGAAAACCTCGGCCTCACCAAGAAAGAGACGCTGAACCTCACGCGCGAGCGCGGCAAGCTCGAGCGCGCCCTTGGCGGCATCAAGGAAATGGGCGGCCTTCCCGACCTTCTCTTCATCATCGACACCAACAAGGAGTCGATCTCGGTCGCCGAATCCAGGAAGCTCGGTATCCCTATCGTCGCGATCGTCGACAGCAACTCCGATCCCGACAACATCAATTTTCCCGTTCCTGGCAATGACGACAGCCAGCGCGCCATCCGCATTTATTGCGAGCTGATTGCCGGTGCGGTGCTCGACGGCCTGCAAGAGAACCTGATGAAGGCAGGGGTGGACATCGGCGAGTCGGCCGAAGGCGTCGTCGAGCAGCTTCCGCCCGAGGGCGGCGAAGCGGCCGAAAAAACGCCCGACGCCGCGACCGTGGCCGCGATGGCGGACGCGGGCATGGCAGCCGCCGGCATGGCAACCACGGGCATGGCAACCACGGGCATGGCGGATGCGGGAGAGCCCGCCGAAAAGAGCGCTTGACCGCCCGATCGCGGCACATCCGCATGGATGGTGTGGAGCGGGTTACCGCAATTATCGCAAATAGTTGTACAGAGACCTTCAGGAAGAGGTGAAGATATGGCCGAGATCACCGCTCTGCTCGTGAAGGAGCTGCGCGAAAAGACCGGCGCCGGCATGATGGATTGCAAGAAGGCGCTCGCGGAGAGCGGGGGTGCCCTCGAGCCGTCGATCGACTGGCTGCGCAAGAAGGGCCTCGCCGCCGCGGCGAAGAAGGCCGGGCGCATCGCCTCCGAGGGGCTCGTCGGGGTGGCCGTGCGGGGCAATGCCGGCGCCGTCGTCGAGATCAATGCCGAGACGGATTTCGTCGCCCGCAACAGCACCTTCCAGGCCTTCGTGGCGGAAGTCGCCGAGCTTGCCATCGCGGTCGGCGGCGACACCGGCAAGATCCTCGCGGCCAAGCTCAAGAGTGGGCGCAGCGTCCAGGAGGAAATCGCCCACCTTGTCGCGACGATCGGGGAGAATATTTCGCTCCGCCGCGCTGCAACGCTCAACTTCGGCCAGGGTATCGTCGCAAGCTATATCCATAACCAGACCGCGCCCGGCCTCGGCCGCATCGGCGTGCTCGTGGCACTCGATTCCGCGGGGGAGGCGGGGAAGCTCCTCCCGTTCGGCAAGCAAGTTGCGATGCATGTAGCTGCCGCCAATCCCCAGGCCCTTGACGTCTCGTCACTCGATCCGGCAGTGGTCGAGCGCGAAAAGACAGTACTCGCGGACCAGGCGCGCGCAAGCGGAAAGCCCGAGGAGATCGTCCAGAAGATGCTCGAAGGCCGTCTGCGCAAGTTCTACCAGGAGGTCGTGTTGCTCGAGCAGGATTTCGTCGTCGAGCCGGGGACGAGCGTTGCCAAGGCCGCCCAAGCCGCGAGCAAGACGCTCGGCACGCCGCTCAAGATTGCCGGCACCGTCCGCTTCGCCCTTGGCGAGGGCATCGAAAAAAAGCAATCCGACTTCGCGGCGGAGGTCGCCGAACTCGTGCGCTGAGACCCGAGCAAAGGGGGCCGTGCCGCCGAGTTTGCTGCGGCGGCGCGTGCCGGCTTGAGCTATATTGCGGTGTCCATGGCGCTGCGAGGCGCCAAAGCGACCGGGGCTTGCACCCGGTCGTTCCGCATGAGGGGGCGGCAAAGTCCCCGAGAGAATGAGGCTAGTTTCGCGTCATGCCCAGCGAGCCACGGCGCAAGGCCGTCCCCCGGTATACCCGGGTCCTCCTCAAAATCTCCGGTGAAGCATTGATGGGCCGGCGCGAATACGGCCTGGATTGGGACACGGTCAACGGCATCGCGAAGGACATCCAGGCGGTGCACGCGCTCGCGATCGAGATTTGCGTCGTCATCGGCGGGGGCAACATCTTCCGGGGCATTCAGGGCAGCGTCGCCGGCATGGAGCGCTCGGGTGCCGACTATATCGGCATGCTGGCAACGGTCATGAATTCGCTAGCCTTGCAGAACGCGCTCGAGAAACTCGCCGTGCCGACGCGGGTTCTTTCCGCCATTCCCATGCAAAGCGTATGCGAGCCCTACATCCGGCGTCGCGCACTTCGGCATCTGGAGAAGGGCCGCGTGGTGATCTTCGCGGCCGGCACCGGCAATCCCTTCTTCACGACCGACACGGCGGCGGCCCTGCGCGCCTCGGAGATGGGATGCGACGTGCTTCTCAAGGGGACGAAGGTCGACGGTGTTTACTCCGCCGACCCGATGAAGACGCCAGATGCCGTGCGCTATGAGCGCCTTACCTATCTTGAAGTGCTGTCGCGCGATCTCCAGGTAATGGACGCGTCCGCGATCTCTCTCACGCGTGAAAATCACATTCCAATCCTGGTGTTTTCGCTGCACAATCCGGGCGCTTTCGCGGACGTGGTGCAGGATCGCGGCAAGTTCACGCTGATTAGCGAATAAGGCGCCTAACTTCATGAAAATCCACAAGAACAGAGGAATGCCGTGAGCGAGCACGATGTCCCCGATTTGAAGCGGCGCATGGACGGCGCGATCGAGGTGCTGCGCAAGGAATTCGGCGCCTTGCGCACGGGCCGCGCGTCGGCGCATCTCCTCGAGCCGATCCAGGTGCCGGCCTACGGCTCGGTCATGCCGATGACCCAGGTCGGGACCGTGGGTGTGCCGGAGCCGCGGCTGATCACGGTGCAGGTATGGGACAAGGGACTCGTCTCGGCGGTCGACAAGGCGATCCGGGATGCCGGCCTCGGGCTCAATCCGCAGGTCGAGGGCACGCTCGTCCGCGTGCCTATTCCTGAACTCTCGAAGGAGCGCCGCCAGGAACTTTCCAAGGTCGCGCACAAATATGCCGAACAGGCACGCATCGCGGTGCGCAACGTACGCCGCGACGGCATGGAACATCTGAAGCGCCAGGAAAAGGACCACAAGATCTCTGAGGACGAGCATCGCAAGAAGTCGGACGAGATCCAGAAACTGACCGACGGCGTCATCAAGAAGATCGACGAGACCCTGGCGAGCAAGGAAACGGAGATCATGCAGGTCTAGGAGCCTGTCGCCCGCATGGGACCGCTTACCCGAACATCAGACGCGCCGACGGCACCCGTCCATGTCGCCATCGTAATGGACGGCAATGGCCGTTGGGCCAAAGCGCGCGGGCTGCCACGCACGGCGGGTCATCGCCGTGGTGCGGATGCGGTGCGCGAGGCGGTCAAGAGTGCTGTGGCACTCGGCGTGTCCTATTTGACACTGTTCGGCTTTTCCTCGGAGAACTGGCGCCGGCCCGCCACGGAGGTCGACGATCTCATGGGCCTCCTGCGCCTTTATTTGCGCTCCGAGGTCGCAGAGCTTCACAAGAACGGCGTGCGCGTGCGCGTCATTGGCGACCGCACGCGCTTCTCGGGCGACATCGTGGAACTGATCGAAGGGGCGGAGGCGCTGACGCGGGAAAACCGCAGGCTCGTCCTCACCGTCGCCCTCTCCTATGGCGGGCGGCAAGATATCGTGCAAGCCGCGCGCAATTTGGCGAGCGACGTGCAGGCCGGAAAGCTGACGCCCGAGCAAATCGACGAAGCGCTCTTCTCGAGCTCGCTCTGGACCGCGGAGATGCCGGATCCCGATATGGTGATCCGCACGAGCGGGGAGCGCCGGGTCAGTAACTTCCTCCTTTGGCAATCCGCTTATGCGGAGTTCGTCTTCCTCGACGCCCTGTGGCCCGATTTTTCGAGGACCGATTTCGAATACGCCATCCGCGAATACCACGGTCGTGAGCGCCGCTATGGCACCAGCCGTGGCTGATCGCCATATCGACGGCTTGGTGCTGCGCACGCTCTCGGCACTCGTCCTGGCGCCGCTGGCGGCCGGCGCGATCCTGGCGGGTTGGCCGTTCTATCATGCGATGGTCGGGATCGGCTGCGCGATCTTGGCATGGGAGTGGGGGCGGCTTTGCGGCGGTGTATTCACCGAAACCGGTTGGGTCCTGCTCGGTGCCGTGCTGGCAGCCGTCGCCGCGGCGAGCCTCGGGATGGAGCTAGAAGCGTTCGGGGTCGCCGTGGTCGGTGCCTTCGCGATCTACCAGGTAGCACTCAGCCATCGACGGGCCGACGCACCCTGGTTTGCACTTGGCGTCCTCTATCTCGCCATACCGGGCATCACCCTCATCTGGCTCAGAACGGATTTCACTCCGCTTGTGGTTCTTTGGCTGTTCCTCTCCGTGTGGGCGAGCGACGTCGGCGCTTATGCGGCGGGGCGGCTCGTCGGGGGGCCGAAATTAGCGCCGCAGCTCAGCCCCAACAAAACCTGGGCCGGATTTTTCGGTGGAATTGCCGCCGCGATGGCGATGGGAGTTCTATTCTTTTGCTTCACGGGCGGGAGTATAACTCTCGTTCGGACAGCCCAATGGGCGGGGTTGAGCGTCCTCGTGGCGATCGTTTCGCAAGGCGGCGACTTGACCGAATCGGCTATCAAGCGTCACTTCAAGGTCAAGGACACGAGTGGCCTGATCCCCGGGCATGGCGGGCTCTTCGACAGGGTCGACGGGCTGCTGGCCGCGGCGCCGGTGGTGGCGCTGATCGGGTTTGCGGGTGGAGGCGGCGTTCTGGCATGGCGGTGACGATTCAAGCGTTCAATGGCTACGCCCGCGAAGCCCCGGCACGGGATCCGGAGCTGAGGCACATCACGGTGCTGGGATCGACGGGATCGGTCGGCCGGAACACGCTCGACCTCGTCGAGCGAAACCCGGCGAAATTCCGCGTCGAGGCCCTTACGGCGAACACCAACGCGACCCTGCTTGCCGAGCAAGCCCGCCGGCATCGCGCGCAGCTTGCCGTGATCGCGGACGAAAGCCGCTATAGCGAGCTCAAGGCGGCTCTATCGGGCACCGGGATCGAGGCTGCCGCCGGGGCTGCGAGCGTGGCGGAGGCGGCACGGCGCCCCTCGGAATGGGTCATGGCCGCGATCGTCGGCGCTGCCGGGCTCGCGCCGACCTTGGCGGCCGTCGAGCGCGGTGCTGTCGTCGGGCTTGCGAACAAGGAATCGCTCGTCTGCGCGGGCGACATCGTCATGAAGGCGGTCGGGGTCAACGCGGCAACCCTCTTGCCCGTCGACTCCGAGCACAGCGCCATCTTCCAGGTCCTCGATTACGAACGAAGCGAGGCGGTCACGCGCATCAGTCTCACGGCCTCCGGCGGTCCGTTTCGCACGATGGCCCGGTCGCAACTTGGCGCCGTGACCCCGGCTGAGGCTGTCGCCCATCCGAACTGGTCCATGGGCGCCAAGATTTCGGTCGATTCGGCGACGATGATGAACAAGGGCCTCGAGGTGATCGAGGCGTCGCATCTCTTTCCGGTGCCGAAAGAGCGCATCGAGATTGTCGTTCATCCGCAATCCGTCATTCACAGCATGGTCGAATATGTCGACGGATCAGTCCTGGCACAGCTCGGCACGCAGGACATGCGGACCCCGATCGCGGTCGCGCTCGCGTGGCCGGATAGGATGACGGCACCATCAAAGCGGCTCGACTTTGCAAGGCTGAGCGAGCTGACATTCGAAGCACCTGACCTCGACCGCTTTCCGGCACTGCGCGTCGCGCGCGACGCCCTCCAAGCAGGCGGCAGCGCGCCCACGACGTTGAATGCGGCGAACGAGGTCGCGGTCGCGGCGTTCCTCGCCGGGCGTATCCGGTTCCTCGATATCGTGGGCGTCGTCGAGGACGCGTTGGAAGCGCTGCCGAACGAGCCCATGTCGACGCTCGACGAGGTGCGCGCCGCCGACGCCGCGGCCCGCGAGGTCGCGTCGACACGTGTCCGGGCATCCGCGATGCGCAACTGAACCCATTCAAGGTCCGAATCGATTATGCATTTTCTCACTGTCTTTCTGCACTACGCCATCCCATCGCTTATCGTCCTCACGGTGCTCGTCTTCGTGCATGAGATGGGGCACTTCTGGGTGGCGCGGCGCAACAATGTGCGGGTCGAGGTGTTCTCGATCGGATTCGGGCCGGAGATTTTCGGCTGGACCGACAGACGTAAGACGCGCTGGAAGTTCAGCATGCTTCCCTTGGGCGGCTACGTCAAAATGTTCGGCGATGCCAATGCGGCGAGTGCGCCGGACGAAATGCTCGCGCAGATGACGCCCGAGGAGCGCGCGGTCTCGTTTCACCACAAAAGCCTGACCCAGCGCGCAGCCGTGGTGTTCGCGGGGCCGCTCGCGAACATCGTGTTTACGTTCGTCGTCCTCACGGGCCTGTTCGCGACAGCGGGGCAGCCCTTCACGCCGCCGATCGTGGGTGGGGTTCTCGCAGACAGCCCAGCCGCCCGGGCGGGCGTCTTGCCGGGCGACCGCATCGTTGCAATCAACGGCAGAGGAATCGAGCGCTTCCAAGACATCGCGCAAACCGTTCAATTTGCACTCGACGAACCCCTCAAGATCGAGATTTTACGCAACGGCAATCGTGTCAGCTTGACCACGACGCCGGACATCGTCGAGCAAAAGGACAGCTTCGGGCACAGCTACAAGATCGGACGCCTCGGTCTCGAATCGACGAAGGATTCCGAGTATGTGCGCTACGCGCCAATCGCGGCGGCTGGACGCGCCGCCGAGGAGATTTCCTTCATCACGGTCTCAAGCGCCAAGGCGATTGGTCAGATGTTCAGTGGCAAGCGCCCATTCGGCGAGACGGGTGGACCGCTGCGCATGGGCGAATGGTCCACCGAGGCATTTTGGAACGGCCCTGCCGCATTCGTCTTCCTGCTCGCGGTACTTTCCCTCAACCTCGGCCTGATCAACCTCCTGCCGATACCAATGCTTGACGGCGGGCATCTGTTGTTTTACGCGGTAGAAGCCGTACGCCGCCGACCGCTTGCGCCCCGCATCCAGGATTACGGTTTCCGGATCGGATTGACTCTGGTATTGCTGTTGATGATCTTCGTGATCTGGAACGACGTGACGTAGTTCGATTTGTCGTGAACGTAATCCTCTAATCAAGAAAAATGCGAATAACGACTGGGGGGAGCAGTTGGGGCGATTCAATGTAAGGCTGGCACTTGGGGTTTCGGTGGCGGCAATGGCTCTCTTGCCACCGATGTTATCCCTGGCTCAGAACAACCCCACTTCGCCGCCCGCCAATCCGCCAACCATCCGTCAGCCGCGCGCCGTCCCGCTTCCGCCAGCGCCGTCGAACGAACCGCCGCCAGGCGGTTCGACGGGGACCCGCCCTGCCGCGGCACCGTCGCCGGGCGTCAGTGGGGTTGTCCAGGAGATTCGCATCGAGGGTAGCCAGCGTATCGAGCCGTCCACGGTGCGTTCGTATCTCACCATACAACTCGGCGATCCCTTCGATTCGGCGAAGATGGACGAGTCGCTGAAGGCGCTGTTCGCGACGGGGCTTTTTGCCGACGTACAGTTGCGCCGCGACGGCAATACGCTCATTGTGCGTGTCATCGAAAATCCGATCATCAACCGCGTCGCCTTCGAGGGCAATTCGAAGATCGACGATAAGCAGCTGAACGACGAAATCCAGCTCAAGCCCCGCACGGTCTATACGCGCACCAAGGTTCAGCAAGACGTGCAGCGTATTCTCGATGTCTATCGCCGCAGCGGGCGTTTCGCGGCGACAGTGGAGCCCAAGGTCATTACGTTGCCGGAGAACCGGGTCGATCTCGTCTACGAGATCAGCGAAGGCGACAAGACGAAGGTCAGCCGCATCAGCTTCATTGGCAACCATGCTTTCGCCGACGATCGGCTGCGCGAGGAAATACAAACGACCGAGAGTGCCTGGTGGCGTTTCCTCTCGAGCAACGACACCTACGATCCCGACCGTTTGACGTTCGATCGTGAACTTTTGCGCAAGTTCTACCTCGCGAACGGCTATGCGGATTTTCGCGTCGTCTCCGCTATTGCGGAACTTGCGCCGGATAAAAGCGGCTTTTACATCACGTTCACCGTCGAGGAAGGCGAGCGCTACAGGTTCGGCAAGGTCGACGTCGCAAGCTCGGTGAAGGACGTCGATCCGGCAACACTCCAGTCGCTCGTCACCGTCAACGAAGGCGACTGGTACAACGCCGACGAGGTCGAGAATACGATCAAGAAGATCACCGAAGCGCTCGGCAGCCGTGGCTAC
>DATDHA010000291.1:0-9406 GCA_036521815.1 Alphaproteobacteria bacterium
GTGCCCTATCCCCATGGCTGCCAATCGGGCAATTGTGGGGCGTGCAAGTCGCGCCTTTACGACGGCGAAATCGAGATGGCGGCCTATTCCGAATATGCGCTTTCCGCGGAAGAGAAGGCGCAAGGGCTGATCCTTGCGTGCCGGTCGGTCCCCTGGTCCGATGCCGAGGTCGGCTGGCTCGAGGCGGATGAAATCGTCGCCCATCCCCTTCGCCTGCTCGATTGCCGGGTCGTCGAGGTCGAGAGCGTTACCCACGACGTGAAGCGTGTCCGCCTCGAAATCCTGAGCGGCGGGCCGTTCATCTTTTCGGCCGGGCAATATGCCCGCGTCATCTTCGAAGGCCAGCCCGCACGCGACTATTCGATGGCGAACCGCCTGGACCAGGCAGCGCTCGAGTTTCACATCCGTCACGTCGAGGGTGGCACGTCTTCGAGCTATGTCGCCACGGATCTCAAGGCGGGCGAGCGGGTTCGTGTGGAGGGACCTTACGGTACGGCACATTTGCGCGAGAGCCACAGCGGCCCGATCCTCGCCATCGCCGGCGGTTCGGGTCTGGCGCCGATCACGTCGATCGTCGAGACAGCACTCCAGCGCGGTGCCAAGCAGCCGATCTATCTTTATTTCGGCGTGCGCGACGAGCGCGATCTATATCTCGAAGCGCATTTCCGCACCCTCGAGACCCGCCACGCCAATTTTCGCTTCACGCCGATCCTGAGCCAGCCAAGCGCTCCGACCGCGCGGCGCACGGGCTTCGTGCACGAGGCGGCGGCAGCCGATTTTTCGGAATTCGACGGCTTCAAGGCCTATCTCGCGGGGCCGCCGGTCATGGTCGAGGCCGCCTCGGCCTTGCTCAGCGCGCGCGGCATGAGCTGCCAAGACATTCACGCCGACGCATTCTATACTGAAGCCGACAAGGCTAAGCGGCAGGTGTCCGCGTGAGTTGGACTGGCCGGGACCGGCACCGCCGGGGCGAGGGAGACGGATATGACCGCGCAGCACATCGAAATCCGCACAGCGCGCGAGCTCAACGACCAGCCTGACGAGTACCGTGCCGCGATCCGCAAGATCGTGATCAGTCACGCGGTCAATGAGCTTCATGGCGCACAGGTCTTCGATGAGCCCGCAATAGCGCTGGCGCCGACACCTTATGCCAAATGGCTGACCTGCCGGGTCGCGATGGAGGAGTATGGGCACCACGTGCGCTTTCGCGAGCTCGGCGAGGAGATCGGCGTCCCGGCGGAGAAACTCGTGCCCGGCGGCGAGAAGCAACCGCTATCGATTTTCGATTTTCCTCTCCGTACCTGGGAGGAATTCTGCGTCATCAAACTGCTCGCCGACCTCGCGGAGATACTGCAAGTCGAGGACCTGCTTCATTGCAGCTTCCATCCCTTGCGCAACCTCGCGCGCATGACCATGCCGGAGGAGCGCTTCCACGCCCAGTTCGGCAAGGATTTCACCGTCGAGTTGATCGAGACGCCGGAGGGCAAGCGCAAAGTGCAAGACGCCATCGATCGCTATTTCCCGATGCTGCCCGCCTTCTTCGGCCGTGCGGGCTCCAAGAACAACGCGGTCTTCCGCAAATGGGGTATCAAGCAGCGCACCAACGAAGAGATGCTCGAGGACTTCTTGCGGCGTGCCACGGCCCTCGTGGCGGAACTTGGTCTACGCCTTCCGCAGCTCAAGGCCGCGTAGGCGCGAATTTCCGGAGTTGGCCCCCGATCGATGGGCCGCCGATTGCGACACGTGCCTCTCTTTCCGAAATCCTCGTCAATGTCCCCAATCTCCATGATCTCAGAGGAATACCGAGCATGAATTACGCCATTCCGCTCTGGGAGCTGCCGTCGCTTCCGATCGTGGGAAGCACTGAACGCTTCCCGGTGCGCCGCATTTATTGCGTCGGCCGCAACTACGCCGAACATGCGCGCGAGATGGGCCACGACCCGACGCGGGAGCTGCCGTTCTTTTTCATGAAGCCCGCCGATGCGATCGTGCAGAACGGTGCGACGATTCCCTATCCGGTCCGCACCAAGGACGTGCACCACGAGATCGAGCTCGTGGTCGCCCTCAAATCGGGCGGGCTCGACATTGCCGTCGAAAAGGCGCTCGATCATGTCTACGGATACGCGGTCGGGATCGATCTCACGCGCCGCGATCTCCAGGGCGAGGCGAAAAAAGCGGGCCGGCCCTGGGACATGGGCAAAGGGTTCGACAACTCGGCACCCTGCACGGCGATCGTGCCCGCGAGCAAGATCGGCCATCCATCGAAAGGGGCAATCTGGCTCAAGGTGAACGGCGAGACCCGCCAAAGTGCCGATCTTTCGGCATTGATTTGGAGTGTGCCCGAAATGATCTCGTATCTCTCCGGGCTCGTGGCCCTCAAGGGTGGCGACCTCCTCTATTCCGGCACGCCGGCCGGCGTCGGCCCGACCGTGAAGGGCGATATTCTCGAAGGCCACGTCGACGGGGTCGGCGACCTCACCATCAAGATCGCTTGAGCGCAAACGCCATGGCCCTGCGTATAGTAACCTGGAATGTCAATTCGGCCCGGTTACGCATTAGCCTTGTGGAACGCCTCGTGGCGGAAGTGCGTCCGGACGTGCTGTGCCTTCAGGAGACCAAGGTCCAGAATGAGGATTTCCCGCGCGCCACGTTCGAGCAGTGGGGCTATAAGCACCAACTGATCCACGGCATGAAATCCTATAACGGCGTCGCCATCCTCTCGCGCGTGCCGCTCAAGGAAACCGGCAGGCGCGCGTGGTGCGCCAAGGAGGATTGCCGCCACGCCTTTGCAACGCTTCCGGGCGGGATCGAGCTTCACAATTTCTACATTCCCGCGGGCGGCGACATCCCTGACCCGAAGGCGAACCTCAAATTCGCCCACAAGCTCCAATTCCTCGAGGAGGCGACGGCGTGGTGGGGCGCAAGACGCGAGCCGACGCGCAAGGCGATCCTGGTCGGGGACCTCAATATCGCACCGCTCGAAACCGACGTTTGGTCGCACAAGCAATTGCTCGACGTCGTGAGCCACACGCCGATCGAAGTCGATTGGCTCGGAAAACTGCAAGCCGCGCACGATTTCGTCGATGCGGTGCGCCACTTCGTTCCGCCCGAGGAAAAGCTCTATAGCTGGTGGAGCTACCGCGCGCGGGATTGGGCGGCTGCCGATCGCGGACGCCGGCTTGATCATGTTTGGGTGACACCATCGCTCGGCAGAAGGCTCGAGGGAGCTGCTATCCTCAAGGATGCGCGCGGCTGGGACGTGCCGTCGGACCACGTGCCCGTGATCGTCGACCTCCGGTGAAGGGCTGCCTCAGGCGGCTGCGTGCCAAAGCGTGATGAAATGATCTGGAATCGCGAAGCCCTCCTCACCCTTCCCTCTCTTCCCAATGGGAGGAGAGGGTTGCGTAGGGTTAGCGAAGCAACGCTGAGCTTACCCGAAGCTGGGTGAGGGGGGACTGTGGATCAGCTTAATCGAGTCACGCTCTAAAGGATATTCCAGTAAAGTGGCTGTGCGACGACGAAATCGTCGCACAGGCTTTGCAGTGGAAAATGCGACGAAATCAATAAATCCAGAGCCTGCAAGTGCTGAGGCGCCGGCACCCGGTCCAAGCCCGAATCTATTGCCCCGCCTTGGTGAGCGCCTCGCGTAGCTGAACCGTCGTGCGCTCGAGGCGGTTGGCGAGGACGCGCATGATCTCGATCCCCATCTGCGGAAATTCCATGATCAAACGGAAGAACAAATCCTTCGAGATCCGCAGAGTGACGACTTCGCTCTCGGCCTTGACGGTCGCGGTGCGCGGCACGTCGCAGAGAATCGCGATTTCGCCCACGACCGCGTTGCGCCCGAGCTTTGCGACGGTGAGCGGCCCATTCGGCGTGTCGACGACCACATCGGCCTCGCCGGAGAGGATGATATAGGCCGCATCGCCCGGCTCGCCTTGGCGGAAAAGGGTCTGTCCGGCGTGATAGGTGAGCCGCTCCGACGTGAAGGCGAGGAGCTTGAGCTTCGACGCCTCGAGGTTCGCGAAGAGAGGGATGTTGCGCAGGATCTCGACTTCTTCCTTGAGACTCATTTGTTCCTCCCGCCGTCTCGACGCCGTCAGTGCCTCATTCAGCCTTCATGAGCTCGTGAAGCTGCGTGCCATCCCGGTTGAGCTCAGCGAAGACGCCGTGCTCCGCCATGCGGCCGTTGCTCATCACGAGCGTCAGATCGAAATTGCGCGCGAGACCGGCACGGTTGGTCACGCAGATGAATCCGCGGCCCATGAATTCCTTGAGCAGGTTCTCGATGACCTGGGCTTGCGACGCGCTGTCGAGTGCCGCGAGCGCTTCGTTCATCACCAGGATGTCCGGCCGCTTGAGAACCGCGCGCGCGACTGCGAGCTTCTGGCGCTGCGTGCTGGAGAGCCGCGCGCCGGCACTGCCTGTATTGTATTCGAGGCCGACCGCCATCACCGCATCGCGAAGGTTGAGCGAGGCGAGCACCTCCTGTATGAGCGCGTTCACGCGCGCGGCCCCCTGGGCTTGCCCGTAAGCCACCTTTCCGAAGAGTATGTTCTCCTGGAGCGACGCCGTCGCATTATATCGTTCGATGTCGAAGAACTCGATCGAGCCGCGGAGTTTGTCGGGCAAATTCTCCGCAAACGCCATCCGCGCCTCGAGGATCCGATCCTTGAACCGCTCGTCGACGAGATCGAGGCGGTGCCGCGCTTGAACGAGCTTGAATGGAAGGTTGAGGAGCCGGCCGCGATCTTCCTCTCGAATTTGGTCGATGGGGATCTTGCCAACACGGGTGAGGAGGGCCTGAAACTCCGGCAAGTCGTCCGCACTGATGAAGGAATATTGCTCGAAAAGGTCGCTGCCCGGCGGCAGGTCGGCGAAAAGCTCCACCATCGTGGCGGCCGCCTCGCGGCCCATGGACAACATTTCCCCGGTCAAGCCCTGCCGGTCGAGAACGGCCAGGACATAGGGATTCTCGCCGAGCCGCTCCATATCGAACACAGCCCCCACGGGCGTTCCAAATAGGAGGTTTTCCCCAACGCTCGCGTTTGTATTGTAGCGTTCACGTTCGTACACCTCGACGAGCTTGGCGACGCTCGACTCGGCAAGCCGTCCGCGCAGGGCCGCACGCGCTTCGAGCACGCGGGCGGCAAGATCGGGCCGGGCGACGGGATCGATCACGCCCCGCAGGCCAAACTGATAGACGTCGTCCTCCATTTCGGCGATGCGGAGTGCTTCGAGGCCCCGCGTCTTGAGCTGCTCGGGCGTGTCGGCGCCCACCCCCTCGCGGTCGATCCAATCGGCGTGAATATCGAGATCGACGTTCCCCACCCGCGCGGCCTCGACGAGGTCCTCCTGACGCTCGGCCGAGGGTTCGTAGCCCGCGTGCGGCTTGTGCTTCAGCGTATAGAAGAGATTGTCCCCGACCGTGCCCGAAAAGAGATACGCATTTTGCCCCACATATCCGATGCGCCGGCCGACGATCGCCTCGGGCAACTCCGCGAGATTTTTGTCCCCGATGGTGATCCGCCCCGCATTCGGAAGGATAAGTCGGGCGAGAATGAGCCCAAGCTCTTCCTTGCCGGATGCCCCCGTGCCGATCATGGCCGCGTGCGTTTCGAGCGGAAAGCGGAATGAAACATTGTCGATGATCTTGTGGCGGGCGTCCTCGAAGAGGCTCAACCCACTCACGACAAGCTCGCCCCGGAACGGCTCGATGCGCTCGGGCTCGATGAACTGGGAGGCTTCGTCGAGAATTTCCGGCGGCTGGAATTGCTCGACGACCTGCTCGTACTTGATGCGCGAGTCTTCCTTGGCTTGATAATAATCGAGAAGCTCGCGCCAGGGTGCGGCAAGGTCCTTTTGCGCATTGATCACGGCGACGAGCGCGCCGAGATCGATCTGACCTTTGAGCGCGAGATAGCCGCCCGCCGAAAAGAAGAAGAATGGCGTCAGCTTGTCGAAGGTGTTGTTGATGTATTTCGCGAGGAACTTGAGCACGTAGATCCGGAAACGGATGTGATAGATGACGCCAAGGCGATCGGAGAAATCCGCCCGCTCGAAGCGCGAGGTGTCGTTCGCCCGAATCTCGAGTGCGCCGTTGACGGTCTCGCCGATGCGGTCCGAGAGCTTCCTGAGCGTGCGAATGCGTTCCTTGCCGAGCTCATTGACGCGGCGCTGGATCTTCGGGATGAGGTATCCCTGTACCGGATAGAGCGCCACAGCGGCGATGCCGAGCCATAGGTCCTGGATCAGGATGAAGACGAGAGGGACGAGAAGGAGCCCGCCTTGAAAAACGGGTGTTACGAACGCATCGCCGATGAACCCGCCGAGGGGTTCCACTTCGGCAGTGATCATGGGGATCAGCTCCCCCGCCGAGACCTTTTTGAAGTGAAGCAGGGGAAAGCAGATGATCTTGCTGTAGAGGGTATAGCGCAAGCGGCGCAGCATCCGCTCGCCGAGCCGTCCCTTGAACACGTTGATGAAGTATTTGAAAGCGCCGTTGATCACCGTAAGGCAAAGGAACACGAACGAAAGCAGCATGAGCCAGCCGATCGCGCCATATCCCATGCCGAACAGCATGTGCGGCGGCACGCTCTCGAGTCCGCCCTTATGCGCGGCGGCATCCTTGATGTGATTGATGATCAGCTTGGGCAGATCGTAAGAATAGTAAAGAAATGGAAATGAAACAGCCGTGGCTATCAAAAGTATTATTTGATCTCTTAGGCTATACCTTAAGATGAATCGGTAAACGCTTTTTTCCACAGGACGCTTTCCTCGGGGGATTATTTTCTATTACACGGCAGCCTCTATCATATTCGCCCGGTTCGCCTACGGATATCGATTAGCATCTGCACGCGGCATGATCGGCCTTGCGCGGCACCGCATTTCCGGCGGGACGCATGTTGCGTGAAGGACGGCTTTGAGGGCAACGGTTTTTCGCCCTTGCGACGAAAAGGCCGTCGTTGGCGGCACGGGCATTGACCCACGACCGTCATAAGACTCATTTTGACGCAACCGGGCGCAATAAGGTATTGGACTCGGACGAAAGCTCGAGGGGGGCGGACGCAATGAAGGGCCGGAAAGGCTTTCGCGTGCTGATTTACAGCCACGATACGTTCGGCCTCGGGCACCTCCGGCGCTGTCGTGAGATCGCCCATTCCATGGTCGAGCACCACAAGGACATGTCGGTGCTCATCCTTTCCGGCTCTCCGATCATCGGAAGCTTCGACTTTCGCGCCCGTGTCGATTTTGTCCGCGTGCCGGGTGTCATCAAGCTGCACAACGGGGAATACACCCCCTTGAACCTGCACATCGACATCGGCGAGACGCTTGCCATGCGTTCGACGATCATCCGCCACACGGCCGATAGTTTCGATCCCGACCTTTTCCTCGTCGACAAGGAGCCGCTCGGCCTGCGCGGGGAGGTCGCCGACACGCTTCACATGCTGAAGGCGCGCGGCGTTCCCATCGTGCTCGGCCTGCGCGACGTAATGGACGAGCCAGGCCTTCTGGACCTGGAGTGGGAGCGCAAGAACGCCGTACCCGCACTGGTCGATCTCTACGATGAGATTTGGATTTACGGGCTCCCGCAAATCTGCGACCCGCTCGCGGGCATCGAGTTGCCAGACACCGTGCGCCGCAAGATGGTCTATACCGGCTACCTCGAACGCAGGGTGCCCAGTCATCCCTCGCACCTCCCGAGCCGGCCGCTACTCAGAGGGCCCTATCTGCTGGTGACGCCGGGCGGTGGCGGCGACGGCGACGGCCTGATCGACTGGGTTCTGCGCGCCTACGAGCATGATCGTGAAATGCCTTATCCCGCCCTCGTCGTGCTCGGTCCGTTCATGCAGCAGGAGCGGCAAGGCGAGTTCATGGCGCGCGCGGCCCAGCTCGGCGACGTCGAAATGATCACGTTCGATGCGCACATGGAAACGCTTTTCGAAGGGGCGGTCGGGGTCGTCGCGATGGGGGGGTACAACACCTTTTGCGAGATTCTCTCCTTCGACAAGCCGTCCATCATCGTGCCGCGCACGGCACCCCGGCTCGAGCAGTTCATCCGCGCCTCGCGCGCCCAGGAACTCGGCCTCGTCCGGACCCTCGTCGACGGGCATGCGCGGGATCCGAACGTGATGGCCGACGCCATTCGCGATCTGCCGCGCCAGAAACGGCCAAGGGAGATCGTCCTTCCCGGCCTTCTCGACGGCCTCCACAACGTCAATCGCCTTGTCGAGCGGCATATGTGGCCACGCTATTTGCCCCAGATGGCGCTCGCCACCGGCCAGGCATAGGAAGCGCTCGTGAGCCGCACGATCGCGGTCATCGTCAAGGGCTACCCCCGGCTTTCCGAGACGTTCATCGCCGAGGAGCTGCATGGTCTCGAGCGCTGCGGCTTCGACATCCGAATCGTCTCGCTCCGCCGTCCGACCGATCCTGCGATCCATCCGGTCCACCGGGAAATCGCGGCACCGGTTCTCTACCTGCCGGAATATCTCCACGACGCGCCGGCGCGGACGTTTCGCGCTTGGCGAGCCGTGCGATCGCTGCCAAGCTATGGACATGCGCAAGCGGTTTGGCTTGCCGATTTGAGGCGCGATCCGACCCGAAATCGGGTAAGGCGCTTCGGCCAGGCCATCGTTCTCGCGCACGAGCTCTCAACCGATGTCAAGCATCTCCATGCGCAATTCCTCCACACGCCGGCCTCGGTTGCGCGTTACGCTAGCCTGATCAGGGGACTTCCCTGGAGCTGCTCGGCGCACGCCAAGGACATCTGGACGTCGCCCGAATGGGAAAAGCGGGAGAAGCTTCGCTCGCTCGACTGGCTCGTCACCTGCACGCGCGCGGGGGCGGAGCATCTTGCGGCCCTTGCCCCCGAGGAAAGCAAGGTCGAGCTCGTGTACCAGGGGCTCGATCTCGCCCGCGTCCCGCCGCCATGCGCACCGCGGCCGAGCGGCGACGGACACGACGCCGCAAAGCCGGTGCGCATACTTTCGGTCGGCCGACTCGTCGAGAAGAAGGGTTATGGCGACCTGCTTGCCGCCTTGGCGGCATTGCCGAGGGACTTGCACTGGCGCTTCGTGCATGTCGGCGGCGGACCGCTTCTCGGCACATTGAAGCGGCAGGCGGCGCGCGATGACATCGGCGGACGCATCGAATGGCTCGGTGCCCAGCCGCGCGACGAGGTGCTCGAGCAATATCGCCGGAGCGATCTCTTCGCACTTGCCTCGCGTGTATCCAGGGACGGCGACCGCGACGGCCTGCCCAACGTCCTGGTCGAGGCGGCAAGCCAAGGCCTCGCCTGCGTTACGACAACCGCCGGTGCGGCAGGCGAGCTGATCGAACCTGGCGTCAACGGCCTCCTGGTGGCCCCGGGAAATCTGTTCGAGCTTCGCATGGCGCTCGAGCG
>DATDHA010000292.1:0-18775 GCA_036521815.1 Alphaproteobacteria bacterium
GGGCCGCCGCGAAGCTCGACTCGTCTTTCCCGTGAAGCTGGCGCACCGCCATCGCGGTCGTGAAGCGCTCGCTCAACAGCGCTTTGAGTTCGTCGAGGGCTGCCGACTTGAGCCTCGGTTCGACGGAAATCTTCGGCGCTGCACTCATCCAATCTCTCCTTACCCGCACGTAACGCAGGAGGCCCTGGCGCGGTTGCACCAGGGATCGACGCTACTCCCGGCATTTGGAGCGGGCAAGGACGAAAGGCAATCGATTCCGCGGGCGGCAGCCCCGCCCGCTTTCACGGGGCAGGGCTGCTCGTACGTTGCGTTCGCGCGCCCGGCTAAGGTGTGGGCGGACCCGGCGGCTAGAGATTGTTCTGGAGAAACTCGTAGGCGTAGTCCGCGTCGTTGGAGCTATCGAAATTGATCTTGTAGTCGAGCGTGCCGTCCTTCAGCGACATCGAGCGCGCCGGCCCAAAGCCGCAGCTGATGGCCTTGATCTTTTCCTTGACCGCGGCCTTGCCGTCGGCATCGCCGCAGATGCGGCGAACGCTGTAGAGCATGTTGTCGCAGAAGCTCTCCGGACTGTTGGCCATGATCAGATCTTGCGGCGCATTGGTCCAATCGAACTTGATCGGGATATCGACCCCGCATTCCTTCGCCGTGTTCTTCGCGTCGTTGATCAGGTCGCTGTCCTGTTTCAGCTCGCGCTGCTTGACGCTTGCCTCATCGGCAGAAGCACCAGCGGCGACGCCAACGACAAGAAGTCCGATCAACCCCATCGAGCCTATGAGCTTCATCTTAACAATCTCCCGTGCTGCGAGCATTGCGCGCCCATGCTTCGTGCAAATGCACTTCGAACGAATGCGCTTCGAACGAAGCTGCTTCGAGCATTGCGCGAATGAGCATCGTCTTATCTCAACTGTGGATGCCGAACAAGGGTCGTCGGTGAATATTACATTAGTATATTATAATATATATTCAAAATCTGTATCGCATTCCTGTAATTATTATAAATTACTAATTTAAATTATTAGACAAATGTCCGAAGACTTATTGACTGGCCTTGCCGTAGTCTTTACAAAATCTGTCAGGCTCAAATCCGTTATTTCCAAGGTTTCCGCACCCGGGCGACTTCCAAACCCGGGCGACTTCCAAACCCGGGCGACTTCCAAACGACGAAAGGGGTATCCATGACGAACCGGCGAATAGCCTTAGCTCTGGCGGCGTCTTTCAGCACCCTGTGCCTCATCGCGGCGCTGCCGCCTCGTGCGATCGCGGACGAAACGGTCCTCGTGCGTCTCGACAATTTGGCCGATCTCGATGCCTTGGCGGGTGCGCACTCCTGGCAGGAACTTGGCGATCATCTCTCCGACATTCCGCCCGAAAAGCGCGACAGTCACTGGGAGTCGCTGGTCGAGCAGTCGGCGGTCGGCGAACTGACGCCCTACCTCAATGCGTCCGGCTCGATCGTCGAACGGCTTCAGATTCTCGATCGCTACTATCCGACCTATCCGTCGCTGGCCAAGTCGGAAAAGTTTCTCGATCTTCGGTCGAAGATCGGTCTCGGCGCCTTCAAGCAATGCTTCGAGGCGGCTGACAGCGGCGACGTCGATCCCGTCGCTTGCCGCAACTACCTCTGGGATTTCGTCATCGCCAAGCCGCTTCGCCTCGACGTCGCGACGAACGCCGCGCACATGGTGGCGGTCAAGTTCGCGCAGGCGACGGCAGCGCCGTTCTTCGCCGTGGCGACCCAAGCGCCGGGCGGCGAAGCGGTTTGCAGCGACCCGAACCTCGGCAACGCGGTTACCGGCGGGCTGGACCAGGAACCGGCCGCACCGGAGGCGAAGGGTGCGCGCTGCCTTCTCGGCAAGTGCTGGGACAAGCTGCAAGCGCCCGTCGTTGACGCGTTCGCCAACGAGAGTCCTCAGAGCTATTACATGAAAAATGCCTGCCCTGCGCTGATGGCCCACCAGGCGATCTCGGGCTTGCGCGCCAAGCGCTGCGAGGGGCTCGATAAGGAAGGTTGAGAAACGCCGTTCGCTCGATCGCCGAGCGACCGAGCCCATTACATTCCGACCAATGTTGGCGAGCGACCCGGTGGAGGTAAAACCTCTCCACCGGGTCGTCGCGCGATAAGAGCGCGTCTTCCTTCAAGGCTTTTTTTTCGCAGCACTCATCCGGACGTCGGGCTGACCCCCGGAGAAATGGGCGCATGGTGACCGCTTGGCTCGCTCTCATCCGGAGAGGCGAAGCCTATCCTACGTATATGAAGAGCGCGCGCCGGACATCGCACAAGCAGCGCTTGGTTGCGATATCCGGTATGTTAATTCACGGTCGCCAGCGTCGGCGCGATCATACTGCGCCGTACCGGCGCGATCGTTCGCATTGTCGGGGTCGTGAGATCGTGAGCCAGCCGCGTTTCATCGAATATCCCTCGCCCAATCGCGGGGCCCGCCCCGCTGGCGCCAAGATCGACATCCTTCTTCTCCATTACACCGGCATGACGAGCTGCCGTGCTGCACTCGAACAGTTGTGCGATCCGGTCGCGAAGGTGAGTGCGCATTACGTCGTCGACGAGGATGGCACGTGCTATCGCCTGGTCGACGAGGCAAGCCGCGCCTGGCATGCGGGGGTTGGCTCTTGGGCGGGCATTCGCGATGTGAACGCCCACTCGGTCGGGATCGAGCTTGTCAATCCCGGCCACGAGTTCGGCTACTGCGATTTTCCCGAGGCGCAGATGGCCGCACTTGAAAATCTCGCAAAGGCAATCCTTGCGCGCCATCCCATCCCGGCCCAGCGGGTGCTCGGGCACTCCGACGTAGCACCCATGCGAAAACAAGACCCGGGCGAGCGCTTCGACTGGGCGCGTCTGGCGCGCGCCGGGATCGGACTCTGGCCCGATGCGGGCTTTAGGACTTCGAGCCACGCTCTTCCGCTGGCCCCGGGCGTGTCGGGTGCCGCCGTGACAAATCTGCAACTTGCCCTTGCCGGCTTCGGCTACGGCGTCGAGGGCACGGGGCTTTACGATCCGACGACGGAAGCGGCCGTAGCCGCCTTTCAGCGCCATTTCCGTCAACGACTGGTCGATGGCGTGGCCGACGCGGAGACGCTCAGCCTGCTGCACCACCTCCTCGGCCGATTGCCGGCCGAGTAACCCCCTGAAGCCGCTCGAGCCGGTTATCGACCGCACGTATTCGATCCCATGCGGTCTTGACCTCACTCCGGCCGGCGCGTACCTCTAAGTCGCCAGATGGCCGGATGGCCGCCTTTCGGCCCGTGGGGCCGAGGGGAGGAAAGTCCGGGCTCCACGGAGACGCGGTGCCGGGTAACGCCCGGCGGGGGCAACCCCAGGGACAGTGCCACAGAAAATATTCCGCCGGCCGGCCCGGAAACGGGTGCCGGTAAGGGCGAAATGGGGCGGCAAGAGCGCACCGCGCCCCCGGCAACGGGGGCGGCACGGCAAACCCCACCGGGAGCAAGACCAAGTAGGGATGGCCGCTAACGCGTTGTTAGCAAGCGGGTTTCCACGCTGCCATCCGGGTAGGTCGCGCGAGGCGCCGGGTAACGGGCGTCCCAGATGAATGGCCATCCTCCGCCCCGGATCGTCGATCCGCGGGCGGAGACAGAACCCGGCTTATAGGCCGTCTGGCATTTTCCACTTTTGCGCGAGTTCGGGCGGCGGGACTGCAGACGCAAGCGTTGCGGGGTCGCCGCGCATGAAAATCCGGGAAAGAACATTTTGAGAACAAATTTTCGCCTCAATCCCGTGAATGAATGAAAGGCACTCCTCCAGAAAGCCGGCGATTTTGATCTTGAATGACCTTTGGCGTTTTAAATCGAGTGCCGAAAATCTCTTGGCTAAGCCCGCGCTTTTACTATGAAAATCCATTGACGGCCATTTTATCCCATGGTATCCCATATTTTCCCAAGCAAAGTGATCCGCCAACCAAACCCAGGCGGGTGACGCAAAGGGAGACCGGACCGTACTGGCGGTCGAGTTGGGGGCAGCATGGCGCTGTTCGTCGGAACAGTGGTGAACAAGGTTGACCGGAAGGGGCGTGTGTCCGTTCCGGCGAGCTTTCGTTCCGCCCTTGCGGGTCAGAGCTTTGGCGGCATCGTCGCCTTCCCCTCGTTCAAGCATAAAGCGCTCGAATGCTGCGCCATCGACTTCATGCACCAGTTGGCCCGCAGCCTTTACGACGTCGAGACGTTTTCCGATCAGCAGGATGACCTCGCCGCCACGATCTTCGCCGAGGCCCATCAGCTCCCGTTCGATTCAGAAGGGCGCATCATGCTGGCCCAAGCGCTCATCGATCATTCGGGGATCGGCGAGCTTGCGGCCTTCGTGGGACAAGGCCCGCGCTTTCAGATCTGGGAACCCACGGCGCGGGAAGCGTTCGCGGCCGAGGCGCGCGAGCGCGCGCGCCGCCAGGGCATGACCCTCAAAGTCCGCCCGCCTCAGGGCCCGGCGGGCGAGGGCGGTGGCGGTGCGGGAGGTGACGCATGACACCGGCGAACAACCTCCCCGGCGGGCATGTCCCTGTCATGTTGCGCGAAGTCGTCAGCCTGCTGGCCCCGCGCGACGGTGCGATCTATGTCGACGGCACGTTTGGCGTCGGCGGCTATTCCCAGGCCCTGCTCGGGGCGGCGCGCTGCACCGTCTGGGGGATCGACCGCGATCCCGAGGCCATCGAGCGCGGCAAGCACCTCGCGCAGAGCTATGACGGCCGCCTCACGATGCTCGCCGGCCGCTATGGCGAGATGGACGATCTCCTCGCGAAATTCGACGTCACGGCGGTCGACGGCGTCGCCCTCGATCTCGGTGTGAGTTCCGCCCAGATCGGCGATCCGGCACGCGGGTTCTCCTTCCGCGCGGACGGCCCGCTCGATATGCGCATGGACCGCGCCGGCGCCAGTGCCGCCGATGTCGTCAACACGCTAGACGAAGCGTCGCTTGCACGCATCATTCATCATTATGGCGAGGAAAGGTTTGCCCGCCAGATCGCCCGTGCGATCGTGGCGGCCCGTACCGAGGCACCGATCGACACGACGGGCCGCCTCGCCACCATTATCCGCAGCGTCGTCCGCCAGGGCCGCGACGGCATCGATCCCTCGACGCGCACGTTTCAAGCGCTGCGCATCCAAGTGAACGACGAGCTTGGCGAACTCGACCGCGGCCTCGCGGCGGCCGAGCGGATCCTCGGACCCGGAGGCCGGCTCGCCGTGGTCGCGTTCCACTCCCTCGAGGATCGAAAGATAAAGCATTTTCTCAAGGCCCACAGTGCGTCCGGGGCCGCGAAATCGCGCTTGCTGCCGGGCGAGACGCCACCCCGCGCGCCGAGCTTCGAGCTCATCACCAAGAAGGCGCTGCGGCCGAAGGACGATGAGATCGCCGGCAACCCGCGCGCTCGTTCCGCACGGCTGCGCGCGGCGCTGCGCACACCCGCATCCGCCTGGCCGGCGATGGCCTCCTTGGCCGAGGAGGGCACATGATGCAACGGGCAACCTGGCTCTGGCTTGCCTTTGTGCTCGGCCTCGGTTTTGCGCTCTTCCAGCTCAAATACCGGGTCCAGGGGCTCGAAGAGAAGCTCACCCGCATCAATCGCGAAATCCTGCAGAACGAGGAAACCATTCACGTGCTCAAGGCGGAATGGAGCTACCTCAATCAGCCCGAGCGCATCGAGGCGCTGGCGCGTAAGTATCTCGGCCTTCGCCCACTCGCCGGCAAGCAATACGGCACATTCGACGATCTGCCGATGCGCCGGAACCTGGCGCCACCGCGGCCCGAAGACGCAGCGCCCAGTGCGGGATCGCCCAGTGCCGGATCGCCAGGTGATGCGGCACCGACCACCCCCATCACGCCGTTGCCGATTCCGCGGCCCCAACGGGGCCCGAACGGCGGCGTAACTCTTGCGAAGGACGCGCAATGATGAAGCTCTGGCGGAAGAACCCGTGTCATCCCCACCACGATGCCGCCTGCAACGGCGGTCCCGTGCGGCTTGAAGGGGCCAACAAGCAAGCGCTTGAGATTGGGCGCAACCGCCTGGTCTTTTGCGCCGGCCTCTTCACCATCGCATTCGCGGTTGTCGCCTTCCGCCTTGTCGACGTCACGGTCTTCAACCAGCCGAAGGAGCCCTCGTCCGACCGTGCGGAGCGCGCCACGCGCCTGCCGCTCGAGCGCGCGGACATTGTCGACCGCAACGGCGTGCTCCTCGCGACCAGCCTCGAGACCGCATCGCTTTACGCGGACCCGAAGGAAATCCACGACCCCGCCGATACAGCACGCCAGCTCGTCCGGGTGCTGCCCGAGCTCAAGGCGAAGGAGATCGTGGAAAAATTGAACGCCGAGCGGCGCTTTGTCTGGCTCCAGCGCAATTTGAGCCCGCGCCAGGAGTACGAAGTCAATCGCCTCGGCCTGCCCGGCCTCTATTTCCAGCGCGAGGACCGGCGCGTTTACCCGCATGGCGTCTTGACGGGACAGGTCGTCGGCTTTACCAACGTCGACAATCACGGCATGGCCGGCATCGAGCGCCACTTCGATGAGACGCTGTCGAAGGGTGGCGCGCCGCTCGTCCTTTCGCTCGACCTTCGGGTTCAGCACGTCTTGCGCGAGGAGCTTGCCCTAGGCCTGGTGGAGTACCAGGCGGCGGCGGCGGGTGGTGCCGTGCTCGATGCGCGCACGGGCGAAGTGCTCGCCATGGTCTCGCTTCCGGACTTCGACGCCAACAAGGCAAGCGAGGCGAGCGACGATGAGCGCTTCAACCGGATGACGCTTGGTGTCTACGAGATGGGATCGATCTTCAAGGTGTTCACGGCGGCGATGGCGCTAGAGACGGGATCTTCCAAGCTGACGAGCAGCTACGACGCTTCGCACCCGATCCAGGTCGCCCGCTTCACGATCAACGACTACCACAACATGCGGCGCGCGCTCACCGTGCCCGAAATCTTCATGTATTCGTCCAATATCGGAGCCGCCAGGATGGCGCTCGAGTTCGGCGGGGTTGTCCAGCACCAGTTCCTCGACCGCCTCGGCCTTCTTTCGCCGACCAAGCTCGAGATCGACGAGCTCGGCGTGCCTGCGTTCCCCGCCCAGTGGCGCCCGATCAACACGATGACAATCGCATTCGGACACGGCGTCTCGGTCGAGCCCATCCAGGTCGCGGCTGCGAGTGCGGCCGTCGTCAACGGCGGCATCCTCCACGACGCCACTTTGCTTAAGCGCCGGGCGGGCGAAGGCGCATCGGGCGTGCGCGTCATCTCCGAAGAGACCTCGGATGAGATGCGCCGCCTGATGCGCCTTGTGGTCACCGACGGCACGGCCAAGGAAGGCTCGATCCCCGGCTACCTCCTCGGCGGAAAGACCGGGACCGCGGAAAAAGCCTCGCTCCACGGCTATGCGAAGAAGGCGCTTTTGTCATCCTTCGTCGGCGCATTCCCGATGACGAACCCGAAATACGTGGTGCTCGCCTTCTATGACGAGCCCCATGCGACCAAGCAGACCCACGGCTATGCGACCGGCGGCTGGACCGCGGTCCCGGTGGTCAACCGCGTCGTGCAACGAATAGCCCCCATTCTCGGCGTCATGCCGATCGACGAGAAGGACCCGGCGATCGAGCGGGCACTCTGGATACAGATCAACCCACAGGAACGGAAGCTTGCGCTTAATTGAGCTGATGAACGGAGCCGCGCTCACCGCCTTGAAAGACCCAGCCTGGGCCGGGCTCGACATCCTCGGCCTTGCCTCCGACTCACGACAGGTCAAGCCCGGCTATCTCTTTGCCGCCCTGCCCGGTGCCAAGGCCGACGGCCGACGCTTCATCGACGACGCGGTCGGGCGGGGTGCCGTCGCGGTACTCGCCGAGACCGAACGAACGCCGGTGCCGAGCGCGGTTGCACTCATCGCCGATCCGAACCCGCGCCGTCGACTGGCCCTCATGGCTGCGCGCTTCTATGCCCGCCAACCGCGTGTCGTCGCCGCGGTCACCGGCACGAGCGGGAAGACGTCGATCGCCTGCTTCACGCGCCAGATCTGGACCGAGCTCGGCTTCCAATCCGCCAGCCTCGGCACCCTCGGCATTGTCGCACCCGGCCTCACGCGCTATGGCAGCCTCACCACGCCGGACCCGATCCAGCTCCACAAGGATCTGGCCGATCTCGCCGCCGCCGGCATCGACCATCTGGCGATGGAAGCTTCCTCCCATGGCCTTGACCAATATCGCCTCGACGGCGTCGAGGTGCGCGCGGCCGCCTTCACCAACTTGAATCGCGACCATCTCGACTATCACCCGACGATGGACGCTTATTTCATTGCGAAACGCCGCCTTTTTGCCGAGGTCATGGCGGACGGCGCAAGTGCCGTGCTGAACGCCGACGTGCCTGAATACGGCCCGCTTTTGGAACTCTGCCGAGCGCGGCGGCACCGGGTATTGAGCTACGGCGTCAATGGCGAAACCTTGCATCTCGAATCGGCAAGCGCCACGGCGTCAGGCCAAACCGTCCGCTTCGCCTTCGAAGGCCGCCGCCATGAGGCGACAGTCGGTCTCGTGGGCGCCTTCCAGGCGAGCAACCTCCTTGCCGCCCTCGGTCTCGTGATCGGCTCGGGTGGAGATGCGCGTGCGGCGATTGCAGCACTTTCCCACCTGCAGGGTGTCCCCGGCCGCATGCAACGCGTCGCCCGCCTCGCCAACGGCGCTGTGGTCTTCGTCGACTACGCGCACAAGCCGGGTTCGCTCGAAGCGGTCCTCCAAGCGCTTCGTGGGCATACCGAGCGCCGTCTCGTCGTCGTGTTCGGCTGCGGCGGCGACCGTGACGCCGGCAAGCGGCCCCAGATGGGCGCCATCGCCGCCAAGCTGGCCGACCGGGTGATCGTGACCGACGACAATCCCCGCACGGAGGATCCGGCTGCCATCCGCAGCCAGATTCTCGCGGGCTGTCCAGGGGTGCAGGAGATCGGTGATCGTGCTTTGGCCGTGGAAACGGCAATGCGCTCGCTCGAAGCGGGCGACACGCTGGTTATCGCCGGCAAGGGCCACGAGCGCGGCCAGATCGTGGGCGACAAGACGATCCCCTTCGATGACGCGGAAGTGGCGCGCGCGTCAGCCCTGGCCCTCGACGGGAGCGTCAAATGACCGCCGCGCGCACAGCACTCTGGCACTCCGACGAGGTCGTTCGCGCGACCGGCGGGGCGAGCAACGCAGCATGGCGGGCAAGTGGGGTTTCGATCGACAGCCGGAGTGCCGAGCCCGGCGACCTCTTCGTCGCGATCAAAGGCCCGAGGGTCGACGGACACGGCTTCGTCGGGGCCGCACTCGAGCGCGGCGCTGTCGCAGCGGTCGTGACTGCGGTGCCGGCGGGCTGCGAAAGGGCGCCACTTGTCGTCGTCGAGGACACCCAGGCGGCACTCGAGGCCCTCGGCAGAGCCGCGCGTGCGCGCACGAACGCCAAGGTGATCGCGGTCACCGACAGCGTGGGCAAGACCGGCACCAAGGAAGCCCTGAAGCTCGTGCTCGAGCGCCAGGGCAAGACCGCCGCGAGTGCGGCGAGCCTGAACAACCTTTGGGGGGTACCCCTCTCGCTCGCGCGCATGCCGCGCGACGCCCAATACGGCGTCTTCGAACTTGGCATGAACCACCCGGGCGAGATCGCACCGCTCGCGGCACTTGTGGCACCCAACGTCGCGATCGTCACGACCATCGCCGCCGTGCACATGGAATTCTTCGACACGATCATGGACATCGCCGAAGCGAAGGCGGAAATCTTCTCGGGCATGCGCGGCGGTGTGGCGGTGCTCAACCGCGACAATCCGTTCTTCCCCGTGCTCATCGTGAGCGCCTATGCGGCAGGGGTCGAGCGCGTGATCAGCTTCGGCGCCCACCCTGAAGCGCAGATGCGGTTGCTTGCCTATAAGCCAGCACCGGCCGGGAGCAATGTGAGCGCGCACTTCGAGGGCCGCGAGATCAAGTACCGCCTTGGCGTGTCCGGCCGGCATTGGGCGTTCAATAGCCTTGCCGTGCTCGCCGCCGTGCATGCGGTCGGCGCCGACGTCGATCAGGCAGCCGCCGCACTCAGCGAGCTCGCAGCACCGAAGGGTCGCGGCAAGCGCCATCGCGTCGCACTGGCGGGCGGCAGCTTCGAGTTGATCGACGACAGCTACAATGCTTCTCCGGCATCGATGCGCGGGGCGATCGAAATCCTTGCGAATTCGAAGCCCAGTGCCGCGGGGCGGCGCATCGCGGCCCTTGGCGACATGCTCGAGCTTGGGCCGGAATCGGCACGCCTCCATGCCGGGCTCGAGAGTGCGCTGCGCGCCGGCCATATCGATCTGGTGTTCTCTGCCGGCACCTTCATGCGCGCCCTCCACGAGGCCCTGCCCCCTGAAATGCGCGGGGGCCACGCGGAAACCTCGGAAGCACTCGCGAAGATTCTCGTCGCGCAGGTTCGGCCCGGCGACGTCGTGACCGTCAAAGGCTCGCTCGGCTCGCGCATGGCGAAGGTGGTCGAAGCGCTCTTGGCGCTCCACGAGATGCCCCATGCGGTCAACGGGTAAGGAACAGCAATAAATGCTCTACAACATCCTTTCTCCTCTCGCGGAAGAGTTCGGACCGCTCAATCTGTTCCGCTACATCACGTTCCGCACGGGCGGCGCCATCGCGACCGCGCTCTTCATCAGCTTCTGGCTCGGCCCGCATTTCATTGCCTGGCTCAAGCGCAAGCAGCACGAAGGCCAGCCGATCCGCGAAGACGGGCCGGAAAGCCATCTCATCACCAAGAAGGGCACGCCCACCATGGGAGGTGTGCTCATCCTCGCCGCACTCACGCTCAGCACGCTGCTGTGGGCCGATGTGACGAACGGCTATGTCTGGCTCGTGATCTTCGTGACCTTCGGTTTCGGGGCGATCGGCGCTGCCGACGACTATTTGAAGCTCAGTCGCCGCTCGAGCAAAGGCCTGCCGAGCAGGCTCAAGCTTGTGGGCCAGGTCGCGATCGCACTCCTCGCGGCACTTTGGGTGATGCAGCATGCACCATCGCCCCTCAACACGAGCTTCGCGGTACCGTTCTTCAAGACCGTCCTTTTCCAGCTCGGCTGGTTCTTCCTGCCCGTGGCCGCGTTGGTGATCGCGGGGGCATCGAACGCCGTCAATCTCACCGATGGGCTCGACGGCCTCGCCATCGTGCCGGTGATGATCGCGGCCGGCGTCTTCGGCCTCATCTCCTACGTCGTCGGCAACACGGTCTTCTCGAACTATCTCCAGCTCCACTACGTGGCCGGCTGCGGCGAACTCGCGGTTTTCTGCGGCGCACTTGTCGGCGCCTCGCTTGGCTTTCTCTGGTTCAACGCGCCGCCGGCGATGGTTTTCATGGGCGACACCGGCTCGCTTGCGTGCGGCGGTGCGCTTGGCGCCATCAGCGTCATCACCAAGCACGAGCTGGTGCTCGCGATCGTGGGCGGGCTCTTCGTGCTCGAGACCGTCTCGGTCATGGTCCAGGTGGCCTCCTTCAAGCTCACGGGCAAGCGCGTCTTCCGCATGGCCCCACTCCACCATCACTTCGAGAAGAAGGGCTGGAAGGAGTCGACCATCGTCATCCGGTTCTGGATCATTGCGTCGATCCTGGCATTGGCCGGCCTCTCCACGCTGAAGCTGAGGTGAGGCGCATGATCGAAGTCGCTTCACTTGCCGGGCAGTCGGTTGCGGTGATGGGTCTCGGCAAGAGCGGGATGGCGACCGCAAAGTCGCTCTTGCGAAGCCGGGCCGAGATTTGGGCATGGGACGACAATCCCGCGCGCCGTGCCGCAGCGGCGTCGGCGGGTGTGCCGCTCGTCGATCTCGCAACGGTCGATTTGCAGGGTGCCCGCACGATGGTGTGGAGTCCGGGCATTCCCCACACCCACCCGAAGCCGCATCCGATCGCCGAGCGTGCGCGCGCAGCGGGCCTCGAAATCATCTGCGACGTTGAGCTTTTGGGGCGCAGCCAGCGGGCCGCGGCCTATATCGGCGTCACCGGTACCAACGGAAAATCGACCACGACGGCGCTCATCGGCCACATCCTGCGTCGTGCTGGACGGATGGTCGAGGTCGGCGGCAATCTCGGCACCCCGGCACTCGAACTCGCCCCGCTCGATCGGCACGGCATCTATGTGCTCGAGCTATCGTCGTACCAGCTCGAGCTCATCCCTTCGCTCGCATTCGACGTCGCGGTCCTGACCAATATCACGCCCGACCATCTCGACCGGCACGGCGGGATGGACGGCTACATCCGTGCGAAGACGCGCATCTTCGATCGCCAGGCGAAGGCATGCACCGCCGTCGTCGGCGTCGATGACGCCCATTCCCGGAGCATCTTCGAGGCGTTGACCGGGAAGAGCGACCGAATCGCGGTGCCGATTTCCGCCGAGCGGCGTGTGCGGGGTGGCGTGCACGCGGTCGACGGCCGCCTCATCGACGCAACCGAGGGGATCGAGACCGAGGTCGCGGACCTCACGCGCATCGCAACCCTGCCCGGCCGGCACAACTGGCAGAACGCCGCCGCCGCTTACGCGGCAACGAGACCCGCAGGCGCTTCTCCAAGCGCTATCGCCACCCATCTCGGAAGTTTCCCCGGATTGGCGCACCGCCAGGAACTCGTGGCCGTCATCGGCGGCGTGCGCTTCGTCAATGACAGCAAGGCCACGAATGCGGACGCCGCGGAGAAGGCGCTCGTCTGCTACGAGCGCATCCATTGGATCGCGGGCGGACGGGCCAAAGAAGGTGGAATCGGATCGCTCGCACCTCACTTCGGCCGCATCGCCCACGCCTATCTCATTGGCGAGGCGGCAGAGGATTTCGCGCTCGCGCTCGAGGGCAAGGTGCCCTATACGCAGAGTGGAACGCTCGACAAGGCCGTCGCGGCGGCGAGTGCCGCGGCGGCGCGCGAGAGTGGCGAGCGGCCGGTCGTCCTGCTTTCGCCCGCGTGTGCCTCGTGGGATCAGTTCGAGAATTTCGAGGCGCGCGGCGAGGCGTTCCGCGCACTCGTGGGGGCCTTGCCCGGTGCCGGTGCCGTGCCGCACGACGCGGATGCCCGCGCATGACCATGACCTTCTCCCGCACCGACAGGAGCATCATTGGCCGCTGGTGGTGGACGGTCGACAAGTGGCTGCTGGTCGCGATTTGCGTCCTCGCCCTCATGGGCGTCATCCTCAGCCTCGCCGCAAGCCCCTCGGTCGCGGCACGGATCGGCTACGACTCCTTCTACTTCGTGAAGCGCGAGCTGTTCTATCTCCCGATAGCACTCGCACTCATGTTGTCCGTCTCGCTGCTTGAGCCGCGCGGCGTGCGCCGCCTCGCGGTGGCCGTGTTCCTGGTTGCGCTCGCCCTCATGGCGCTGACCCCGGCGATTGGCACGGAGATCAAGGGTGCCCGGCGTTGGATTTATCTCGCGGGCCTCTCGATCCAACCCTCGGAATTCATAAAGCCCGCATTCGCGGTGGTGACCGCATGGATGTTCGCGGCCGCGCGCCAAGGTGGGCGCATCCCCGGCAATTTCATCGCGATCCTGCTTTACATCGTTGTCGCCGCGATCCTCGCGGCACAGCCCGACATCGGCATGCTCTTCGTCGTCTCCGCCGTGTGGTTCGCCCAATTCTTTCTCGCGGGCTTGCGTATGTACTGGGTCGCCCTCTTCACGACGATCGGGATGGGTGCACTCGTGGCCGCGTACTTCACGCTCCCGCACGTGGCAAGCCGTGTCGATCGTTTTCTCAATCCGCAGTCGGGCGACAGCTATCAGGTCGAGCACGCGATGGAAGCGTTTTCGAACGGTGGGCTGTTCGGGCGCGGTCCAGGCGAGGGTGTTGCAAAGCTCCATCTTCCAGACGCGCATAGCGACTTCGTTTTCGCGGTCGCCGGCGAGGAGTTCGGGCTTTTCGCCTGTCTTGCGATCGTGACGATCTTCGCCTTCGTTGTCCTGCGCGGCGTGGGCCGGCTGTTGGAGGAGCAGAATCTCTTCGTGCTTTTGTCGGGTGCAGGACTTCTCGTGCAATTCGGGCTTCAGGCGGTCGTCAATATGGCGTCCGAGCTGCATCTCATGCCGACCAAGGGCATGACGTTGCCGTTCATAAGCTATGGCGGGTCCTCCCTCCTGGCACTCGCGCTCGGCATGGGCATGGTCCTGGCACTGACGCGCAGGCGCGTGGGCCCGGGGGGAATCGGATGAGCGGCAAGCGGCGTCTCATCCTGCTGGCGGCGGGCGGAACCGGTGGGCACATGTTTCCGGCCGAGGCGACGGCGCGCGCCCTCCTCGCGCGCGGCCACCGCGTCCTCTTGGTGACCGACCGCAGGGGTGCGACACACGCCGAAAAATTCGCCGGCGCCGACGTGCGCACGATCGCGGCAGGTGGTATCGCCGGCCGCGGCATCTTTCAACGTGCTGCGGCGACGCTTCGCTTGGGTATCGGCTTTCTCGAAGCGCGATCCTGCATCGCGTCGGAGAAGCCCGACGCGGTATTGGGCTTTGGCGGTTACGCCGCACTGCCGACGATGGCGGCGGCCCTCCTCGCCCGCCTTCCTGCAGCCCTTCACGAGCAGAACGCGATTCTCGGCCGCGCCAACCGCCTGCTGGCACCCTACGTGCGGTCGATCGCAACCTCGTTCGAGGACACCGCAGCGATCCGCCAGGGCGACCGGGCGAAGATCGCAATGACGGGCAACCCCGTCCGCGCGGAGATCGCGGTCCTCGCCACACTTCCGCCCCTTGCTCTGAACGCGGACGAGCGGTTCAGGCTGCTCGTGACCGGCGGCAGTCAGGGTGCTCGCGTCTTCGGCCGCGTAGTGCCCGCAGCGATCGCACAATTGCCGCAAATCCTGCGCAGCCGGATCGCGGTCGCCCAACAGGCGCGGCCCGAGGATATCGAAACGGTCGGTGCCGCCTATCGCGCGTGCGACGTCGAGGCCGATGTCCAACCTTTCTTCAACGACATGCCGGAACGGCTCGCCGCGTGCCATCTCGCCATCTGCCGCGCCGGCGCTTCGACTTGTGCCGAGCTCATGGCTTCGGGCCGGCCGGCGATCCTCGTTCCCTACCCCCATGCGATCGACGGCCACCAGCTCGCGAACGCACAGGCGATCGACGCCGCGGGTGGCGCTTGGCTCATTCCCGAGCGCTATTTCGAGGCGGGGAAGCTCAGAAACCGGCTCGAAGCGCTCATCACGCTGCCGGAAACGCTCGCCGGTGCCGCGCGCGCCGCGCGCGCCGTGGCGCGGACCGACGCTGCGGAGCGGCTCGCTTCGCTCGCTGAACGCCTGTTGCCGGCCAACGGAAACTCCGAACCCATGAAAGTTGCCGCGGAATGAGGACATTGCCTCTCGACATCGGAATCATCCACTTCGTCGGCATCGGCGGCATCGGCATGAGCGGCATCGCCGAGATTTTGCATAATCTCGGCTACAAAGTTCAGGGCAGCGACATCTCCGACAGCGCCAATGTTCGCCGCCTCAGAACGCTCGGCATCGCGATCGCACTCGGCCATCGCGAAGAAAATCTCGGCGAGTCCGAAGTCGTGGTGGTCTCCTCCGCGATCAAGCCGGACAACCCCGAGGTCAAGGCCGCGCGCGAGCGGCTGATGCCGGTCGTGCGACGTGCCGAAATGCTCGGCGAGCTCATGCGGCTCAAATGGTCGGTCGCGGTCGGAGGTACGCACGGCAAGACCACGACGACCTCGATGGTCGCCGCGATGCTGGAAGCGGCCGGCATCGACCCGACCGTGATCAATGGCGGCATCATCAACGCCTACGGCACCAACGCGCGTCTTGGCAGTGGCGAATGGATGGTCGTCGAAGCGGACGAATCCGACGGCACCTTCGTGAAGCTGCCGGCCACGATCTGCGTCGTGACCAACATCGATCCCGAACATCTCGACTTTTACGGAAGTTTCGACAAAGTGCGCGATGCTTTCGCATCTTTCGTCCAGAACATTCCGTTCTACGGCTTTGCAGCACTGTGCATCGACCATCCCGAGGTGCAGGCCCTCATCCCGCGCGTGCTCGACCGCAAGCTCATCACCTACGGCATGAGCCCGCAGGCCGACGTGCGCGCCTCCGACGTGACGCTGGGGCCGAGCGGTTCGCACTACACGGTCACCGTCGCCGACCGCTTCCGGGGCGAGGAGAAACGCTTCGAGGGGCTGGTGCTCCCCATGCTCGGCCAGCACAACGTGCAGAACTCCCTCGCCGCCATCGCCATCGCCTACGAGATGGGAATGAGCGAGGCGACGATCCGCAAGGCGCTCGCGGGCTTCGCGGGTGTGAAGCGGCGGCTCACCGTGACAGGTGACGTCGGCGGCATCCGTGTCATCGACGATTACGGTCACCATCCGGTCGAGATCGCGGCGGTGATGCGCGCGGTGCGGACGGCCTGTCACGGCCGTGTCATCGCGGTCATGCAGCCGCACCGCTACACGCGCCTTCACGACCTCTTCGAGGATTTCTGCACCTGCTTCAACGAAGCGGATGCCGTGATCGTCGCGGACGTCTACGCGGCGGGCGAGCATCCCATCGAAGGGATCGACCGCGACGCACTCGTCGAGGGACTGCGCAGCCACGGCCATCGCAAGGTGATCCCGCTCTCCGATCCCGCCGAACTTGCGGGAATCGTCGCAGAAGCGGCGGAACCGGGCGACATGGTCGTGTGCGTAGGGGCGGGCAGCATTACCAATTGGGCGAACGCGCTGCCGAAGGAACTCGAGGCACTTTTCGCGCGACGCGCCGGCCAACGGAGCGGGGCAAACGGATGATAGCTGTCAAGCAAGCGCCGCATCGCCTCATCGAACTGCTCCCGCCCGTCCGGGGCCGGCTCACCGAGAACGCCGCACTCGACCGCATTACGTGGTTTCGCGTCGGCGGTGCGGCGGAAGTGATGTTCCGGCCCGCAGATCGCGACGACCTTGCCGCATTCCTTGCCGCGAGGCCCGCCGACGTGCCCGTGACGGTCATCGGTGTCGGGTCGAACCTTCTGGTGCGAGATGGCGGCGTGCCGGGCGTGGTGATCCGGCTCGGGCGCGAATTCGCCGGGATCGCGGTTGAAGGGACAAGGCTGCACGCGGGTGCCGCGGCACTCGATCTCAACGTCGCGTTGAGCGCTGCCGAGGCCGGATTGAGCGGGGTTGAGTTCCTCTCCGGCGTTCCCGGCACGATCGGCGGTGCTCTCCGCATGAATGCCGGCGCCTACGGCCGCGAGATCAAGGATACATTGGCGGAGGCGGAAGCACTTGATTCCTCGGGCGAGACCCATCGCCTGACCCTCTCTGCACTCGGCCTTTCCTATCGCCACTGTGCTGCACCCGAGGATTGGATCTTCACGAGTGCCGTGCTCCAAGCAGCCCCCGGCGAGCGATCCGCGATCGCCAAGCGCATGCAGGAAATCCAAAGTGCCCGCGAGGAGAGCCAGCCGATCCGCAGCCGCACCGGCGGCAGCACCTTCGCAAACCCGGACGGTCCCGATCCCGCGGGCCGCAAGGCGTGGCAGTTGATCGACAAGGCCGGTTGCCGCGGCCTTCGCTGTGGCGGTGCGATGGTTTCGGAAAAGCACTGCAACTTCCTGATCAACACCGGCGATGCGACTGCCACCGAACTCGAAACGCTCGGCGAGGAAGTCCGCATGCGCGTTTGCGAGACGAGCGGGGTCAAGCTCCGCTGGGAGATCCGCATCGTCGGCGTGCCAGCCGTAAAAGGCCCGCGGCCCATCCCCGAGGCGTCGCCATGACAAAGCACGTCGCTGTCCTCATGGGCGGGTGGTCGGTGGAGCGGGAGGTCTCCCTCGCGAGTGGGAAGGAATGCGCAAAGGCACTCCACCAAGCGGGCTATAGGGTCAGGGAGATCGTCGTCGAGCGCAACGTGCGAAAGCTCGTGGCGGCACTCGAGCCGCTGCCGGATGTGGTCTTCAACGCGCTCCACGGCCGCTGGGGCGAGGATGGCTGTGTTCAGGGCGTGCTCGACATTCTCGGCGTTCCCTACACCCATTCCGGATTGCTCGCCTCCGCCCTCGCCATGAACAAGCCGATGGCGAAGCGGCTATTCGAGGCCGCCGGAATTCCGGTTGCCGATGGAAAAGTCGTGAACCGCGACCTCGTCCTCCGTGGCGACGTGATGCCGCGTCCCTACGTCGTGAAGCCGATCGCCGAAGGATCGAGTGTTGGCGTGCGCATCGTCAACCTTGGCGACAATGCGCTGCCCTTCGAGCGCGATGCCTGGCCCTACGGCGACGAGGTGCTGGTCGAGCGCTTCATCCCCGGGCGAGAGCTCACGGTCTCGGTCATGGGCGACAAGGCGATCGCCGTGACCGAGCTTCGCCCGCACGAGGGGTTTTACGACTACATCGCCAAATACACCGAGGGCAAGACGACCCACCTGATTCCCGCCCCCATCCCCGAGACGATTGCGCGGCTTTGCACGGAATACGCAGTGCGCGCGCACGCGGTGCTCGGCTGCCGGGGCGTCTCGCGCGCCGACTTCCGCTACGACGACACCTTGGGTGGCGGCGGCGAAGTCTATCTCCTCGAGATCAACACCCAACCCGGCATGACGCCGCTTTCGCTCGTGCCCGAGCAGGCTGCGTACATCGGCATGTCCTTTCCCGAACTCGTCACCTGGATGGTGGAGAACGCGGCATGCGACAGATAACCGCCCCATCGCTGCCCGCGGCACCGCCGCGCTGGCGCCGCCCGGCACCTCGTTGGCTCGGTGCCGCGATCCGGTACGGGAGTGCCGCCCTCCTTGCGACACTCGTCAGCGGCGCCGGCGTTTGGGCGTGGCGGAGCGGG
>DATDHA010000293.1:0-4727 GCA_036521815.1 Alphaproteobacteria bacterium
GGCCGCTTGATCATTTGCGGTACGCAACACGAATTCGGCCCATTTTTCGAGTGCTGAGCGTCTTTCCTCAAGCCGATCGTGCACATCATAAACTTTGCGGATGCCCTGCGGCAGGTGTCCGATTACCATCTCGGCGGTTTCATCGTCGACGCCCAAGCGCGCCAAGCCAGTCCTAACCGTGCGCCTCAAATCGTGTAGGACAAATGGGGCACGGCTGGGCATCTTCTCGCGCACCTGCGCAATCGCGTCCTCGGCATTGTTGAAAGCCTTTGTAGCGCCCAGTCGCCCAACGAGAACGTATCCGGTGATGCCATCGGTATGACGTGCTTGAAGAATATCGACGGCGAGCGTCGAAAGCGGAACTGCGTGGTCAATGTTGGTCTTGTAGCGCTTCGCCGGGATGGTCCATAGGCGTTGAGCCAGGTCAATTTCGTCCCACTCTATTTCCCGGACCTCGCTGCGTCGCTGGCCGGTGAGGAGCAGGAGCCGGATAAAATCGCGCATGGAATCGCGCAGGTCATTGGTTGCCCGCCACAACTCGCCTATTTCTTGAGGCGTGAGCGTGCGCCGACGGGGTTGTTCGCGAGAGCCGACGTCTCGCCGGCGAACGGCCGGCACGCCGTCGATATAGCCCTTTTGCTCGCACCATCGCAGGAGCGCCATTAGCTCCGAGAAGACGCGGTTTGCCTGCACTCGGAATTGCTTCTTGGCCCGCTCGGCCACCTCGACAACGTCGCCGCGTCGAATACTGCGGACGAGCCGAGTCCCGATGACCGGTTGGATATAATCCCGGAATAAGGCGGCCTTTCTCGCCTTCGTGCTGACGCGCAGGGTTGATGCGACGGCCTCAAGATACCCTCGGTGGGCCTGCGCAACGGTCATGGTGCTGGCGCGCATTTTGGCATCCAGCTCCTCGGCCGTGATTCCGTCACGCGCGGCCGAGAGATATTCCCGCGCGCGTTTTCGCGCCTCGGCGAGCTTTACAGTTGGATAGCCACCGATGGTATTACGCTTCCGCTTGCCGCTCACCATGTGGCGCGATACCCACACCTTCTCGCCACGCGGGCTTATCCGCAGGAAGAGGCCCCGGCACCCGCCATCGTTCACCTCAATCCACCCTTGCTGACCACGCTTGGGCTTCATGGTTGCGACCACACTATCAGTCAAAGCATTTCGCATGTCGTACCTGTGGGGCAGATATGGGGCAAAATAGTTCGGCTCATCGCGAAGGTTCGCGAATGCCTGCGGAAGCTTCTAAGGGGCATTTAATGCATAATTTTTCGCGAAGTCAATGAACTAGTTAATTCGCCTTCTTTCGCCTGCGATCGCCGTCAATCGCAGGGAAAACGGAGCCACTGCGTCTACGACACGCTCAAGATCGACAACTCGCTCGTTTATCCGGTTTGACGCGCACGACACTCCTCAGCTCGGACGCAGCAGTGCGCGGCCGTGCTGGTTGCTCGCCTCGACGAGCCGCGTCAGCATGGCCATGAATTTCCGCCGCTCGGCCGGCGACAGCGGTGCGATCAGGCGCTCCTGGGAACGGTGCATCGCTTCGTACATTTTTCCGGTGAGCCTCGCCCCTTCCACGGTCAGAAAGGCGAGCTTGACGCGCTTGTCCCGCTCGGCCGATGCGCGCCGGACGAGGCCGCGGGCGGCGAGGCGCGCAAGCACATCCGCCACGTTGGTGCGATCGATGCCGAGTTCCGCCGCAAGCGTCACCTGATCGATACCCGGCCGCGTTGAAAGGACGGTGAGCAGGCCGTACTGAACGGGGGTTATGCGGAAGGTCCGGCACTCATCGAGGAAGAGCGCGTGGTGGATCTGGTGGAGACGCCGGATGAGATAGCCGGGGCGCGACCATAGCGGCAGGCGATCCCCATTCTCCCGCGACGCAATCAAACTCGCGCGCGTCGTCTCGCTGCGATGCTTTGCCAATGCCGACTTCCCCGAGTTGTTGGCGCGTCGAGCGATGTATCCTGGCCGGCGGCGTCCGCATGAACGTCCGAAGCCTTGCGCACCGAATTCACCGGTGCTAATTGCCGTTGACCGCCCATGGCACGGCCGATATGGTCAGTATACTGCGTTTATTTTCGGGCTGCGGAAGAATTTGCGCCAAATTCGCCGCGCGCACCCCGGGCCAATCGTGGAGACGCTGACGCTTTGGGGGAGGCAACAGTGTCCGAGGGCTACGGCAAATCAGGCAAGGGCATCGGCGCGCGGCTTCTGCGCAAGGAGGACGCGCGGCACCTGCATGGGCGGGGCAATTTCGTCGGCGACATTGCGATGCCGGGGTTGATGGAAGTGGCCTTCGTCCGCAGCCCCGTCGCACATGCGCGGATCAAATCCGTCACGATACCGCCCACCGCCTTGGGCAGCGCCTACCGTGCTGAAGACATGGTTGGCGTCAAGCCGATGCAGGCGAACAACGGCATCCCCGGCTTCAAAACGTCCGATTATCCCGCACTCGCCACCGGGAAAATCCGCATGGTAGGCGAGCCGGTCGCAATGTGCGTCGCCGCGACGCGTGCGGAGGCCGAGGACTTTTGCCAGACGATCTCGCTCGACATCGAGGAGCTGCCTGCGGTCGTCGACGCCGTTGAAGCGCGCAAGCCCGGTTCGGCGCTCGTGCATGAGGCTTGGGGCGACAATCTCTTTCTCACCACCTCTACCGATATCCGCTTCGCCGAGCTTTCAAGGCAGGCCGACATCGTGGTCGAGCGCGAATACAAGCTCGCCCGCCAATGCATGTCCCCGCTCGAAGGCAAGGGTGCGCTCGCCTATTGGGACGATCGCGCCGACCAGCTCGTCGTCTACGCCTCGACCCAGGTACCCCACCTCATCCGCACCGGACTGTCCATATGCCTTGGGCTCGACCAGGGCCGGATCCGCGTGATCGCACCCGACGTGGGTGGGGGCTTTGGATACAAGTGCGTATTGCAGCCCGAGGAGATTTGCGTTGCGTGGCTGGCACTCACGCGCCGGCACCCCGTACGCTGGACGGAAGACCGGCGCGAGCATCTCGTTGCCGGTGCCAATTCGCGCGAGCACCATTATCTCGTGACGGCCTACGCGGACAAGCGCGGACGCCTTTTGGCACTCGACGCCGAGGTGACTGTCGATGTCGGCGCCTACTCGGTCTGGCCGTTCTCAGCCGGGCTCGAGGCGGCCCAGGCTGGCGGCAACCTTCCCGGCCCTTACGCCTTCGACGGCTATCGCTGCAAGACCTACTCCGTCGCGACCAACAAGCCATCCTTTACACCCTATCGCGGCGTGGCGCGGCCGGGCGTGTGCTTCGCAATCGAGCTCACCATGGATGCGATCGCGCGCGCGGTCGGGCGTGAACCCGCCGAGGTGCGGCTCGAAAACCTCGTCCCGGCCGAAGCGATGCCATACGACAACGTGACGAAAAAGCACTATGACAGCGGCGATTTCCCGAAGAGCCTGCGTCTTGCGATCGACAAGATCGGGCTTCCCGGAATACGCTCGCGCCAGAAAAAGGACGAACCGGACGGCAGGCTGATTGGTGTGGGCTTCGCGACCTACACCGAACAGACCGCCCACGGCACGAAGGTCTTCGCCGCGTGGGGCATTCCGATTGTGCCGGGCTTCGAGCAGGCGACGGTCCGTCTGACGCCCGACGGCGGGCTGGAGGTGCGCGTTGGCGTGCAGTCCCACGGCCAGGGCATGGAAACCACGCTTGCCCAAGTGGCGCACGAGATCCTCGGCATCGATCCCGCGAATATCAAGGTCGTTCATGGCGACACGGCGCTCACGCCGTACTCGACGGGCACCTATGCTTCGCGCAGCATCGTCATGGCGGGCGGGGCCGTGTCGCGCTCCTGTCAGGCACTCGCCACTCGACTGAAGCGGATCGGCGCGCACCTCCTGCAATGCCCGACCGATGAGGTGCGCCTTGAAGCTGCGGAAGTCCACGGCCCGCGCGGCCATGTGTCGATCGGCGAGATCGCCCACGTATGGTATCTGCGGCCCGAAAACCTGCCCGATGACGTCGACGTCGGCGGGCTCGAAGCGACGGTCGGCTACAAGCCCAAGGTCGACAGCGGGGCCTTCAGCTACGCAACGCACGCCGCCGTGGTGGCCGTCGATCCCGAAATCGGCAGCGTCGAAATCCTCGATTACGTGATCGTCGAGGATTGCGGCACGCTCGTGAATCCCATGGTCGTCGAGGGCCAGACCTACGGCGGTGCCGCGCAGGGCATCGGCACGGCACTTTACGAGGAGATGACCTACGACAGTTCCGGCCAGCCGCTCGCCTCCACCTTGGCCGACTATCTCCTGCCCGGTGCGGCCGAAGTGCCGCGCCTGCGGATGTTCCACATGGAAACACCCTCCCCCTACACGGAACACGGCATCAAGGGTGTCGGGGAAGGGGGCGCCATAGCACCTTCCGGCGCGATCGTGAATGCGATCAACGACGCGCTCTTGCCGCTCGGCGCCGAGCTCACCGAGATCCCGGCAACACCTCGCCGCATCGTCGCGGCAATCGTCAAGGCGGAAGCCGGCAAG
Source organism: Alphaproteobacteria bacterium (assembly GCA_036521815.1). GTDB lineage: Bacteria > Pseudomonadota > Alphaproteobacteria > JACZXZ01 > JACZXZ01 > DATDHA01. The sequence continues at coordinate 4,531 of DATDHA010000293.1, forward strand.
TCGCGGAGTGCGGCCGAATGAAGCCGGCGTCCTTCGAGTACGTGGCACCCCCTTCGATCGAAGCGGCAGTCCGGGAACTCGCGGCCGACGGGGGCGAGGCGCGCGTTCTCGCGGGCGGGCAAACGCTCGGCCCCTTGCTCAACATGCGGCTCGCTGCACCGCGGCGTCTTGTCGACGTCGGTCGCATCGCATCGCTC
>DATDHA010000294.1:0-1699 GCA_036521815.1 Alphaproteobacteria bacterium
ATTTCCCGGCCTTGGCGATCTGCCGCGGCCTGGGAGGAAAGGCAATCGCCCGAATCGCCGAGATCACCTCGCGCAGGACATTGGCGCCCCGCCAATCGGTCTTCTGCGAGGGCGACCAGGCCGACAACGTCTACGAGGTGGTCCGGGGCATGCTCAGGCTCTTCAAGCTCCTGCCCGATGGCCGACGCCAGGTAACCGGCTTCCTCTCGCCGGGCCACCTTCTGGGCCTTGCCCATGACGAGCGCTACCTCTATACGGCCGAGGCCGTCACCGAAGTCGTGCTGTGCCGCTACCCGCGCGCCCAATTCGACCGCCTGATCGACGAGGTGCCGGGATTCGCGCGCCGCCTTCTCGCCGCGACCTGCGACGAGCTCCGCGCCGCCCAGGACCAGATGTTGCTGCTCGGGCGCATGGGTGCTGCCGAAAAGGTCGCGAGCTTCCTTCTTGCGATGGCCGAGTGCGGGGAGAGCGAAGAAGACGGTGACGATGAAGTTCTCGTCCCGATGGCGCGCAACGACATCGCTGACTATCTCGGCCTGACCACCGAGACAGTCAGCCGCACGCTCACGCAACTCAAGCGCGCGGGTGTGATCGCACTATCGACGCCATCGCACATTGTGCTACGGGATCGGAAGCGGCTCTCGCAGCTTGCGGAGGGAGAAAATGTTGAGAGCGCTTGACCACGGGTCCGCGGCTCGCGCGAAGGGGGTGGAGCCGGCGGTGAAGAGCAAGCAAAGGCCGCTTTACGCCGGGATGAAGGCCATGATCGTCGAGGACGATGTTGAGACGAGCAGGCTTTGCCGCCGGTCCCTCGAGGAACACGGTCTTGAAGTCAAGGAGGTCAACCGCGGCGTCGCGGCAATCGCTGAGGTCCGCAAGGAGCGCCCGGATCTCATTCTTATTGGCCTTCAACTCCGCGACGTATCGGGCCTCGAAGCGGTCAGCTGGCTCAAAGCGGACCCGGCATTTTGTCTGGTGCCGATTTTAGCACTCAGTGCGGGCGCCCTGCCGGCTGACGATCCCATGCTGCGCCGAAGCGGCATCGGCGCTGTTTTACGAAAGCCTGTCTCGGCGGAGAACCTTGCCCGCGCAATTTGTCAGTTGCTCGGCTCGTCATCTTGCGCGTCTTCGCGATTGCGTAGGCGTGCGATGCTATTCGGTGCGAGCGGCCGATAGCTTCGGCGCTCGGGGAGGCTATGATGGCCGAAGCCATTGGAATTATCCAAGCCGAACATCGGGCGTGTGCCGCGGTGCTGGATTGCCTGGATAACCTCGTTCGGGACATTGAGACGCGTGGATATTCGCCTGATTTCCAGCTATTTTATTTGATCCTCGAATACGTTCGCGATTTCGTCGACCGTTATCATCACCCGAAAGAGGATCATTTTCTATTCAAGGCGTTGCGACGGCGCGTTCCCGAGGTTGCGCCAATACTTGATGCCCTAGAGGATGAGCATAGGCGGGGCACAGAGCTGATCAAGGCGCTCGATTGGGCGCTTCGCGAATATCAGGGTACCGGTAGCTCTGCATATTCCGCTTTCCGCGATGCTGCCCGGCAATACCTGACCTTCGAGCGGACCCATATGACACGGGAGGAGACCAAGATCATCCCGCTCGCCCGCGCTCGTCTGACGGCAGAGGACTGGCATGTGATCGACTCTGTCTTCGCCGAGAACGACGATCCAGTGTTCGGAGCGGC
>DATDHA010000295.1:0-1791 GCA_036521815.1 Alphaproteobacteria bacterium
GGCACTCTTGATCGTCTTCGGCGGCACGCTCGCGGTCGTCATCGTCTCTTATTCGCTGCCCGAGACCTTGCGCGCCTTCGCCACGATGCCGCGCGCGGTCGTCCACATAGGTCGCGATCCCGGTGCGGCCGCCACCGAAATCCTTCGGCTCGCCGATACCGCGCGTCAGTCCAATCTGATTGGCCTTGAACGGATGTTGCCGCGGCTTGCCAACGAAGTCTTTCTTCATCGCGCGATCGCAATGGCCTGCGAAGGCACGCCGGGCGACATCATCGAGCAGATCCTGCGCCGCGAGCTCGATGCGACGCGTCGGCGTCACCAACGCTCGATCGCGGTCCTGCGCCGTGCCGCCGAGGTGGCGCCCGCCATGGGCCTGATCGGAACGCTCATCGGCCTCGTTCAGATGCTTGGGCGTCTCCACGATCCGCACGCGATCGGGCCCGCGATGGCGATTGCACTGCTCGGGACACTCTACGGCGCCATGCTCGCGCACATGGTGTTCAATCCGCTGGCGACGAAGCTCGAGCGCAATTCAGGCGAGGAGACCCTCGTCAAGACGATCTATGTGCTCGGTGCGGGTTCGATCGGGCGTCATGAACCCCCGCGCAGGCTCGAGCGCACGCTGAACGCGCTGTTGCCGCCCTCGAAGCGGCTGCGCTACTTCGACAAAATCTGACGGAGTGGAGTGAAGTCATGCGGCTTCTTATCATCGGCTCTTTGGACGGATATATCGGGGCGGCGGGCAAGATCGCCCTCGCGCGGGGTGCCAAGGTCTCCCACGCGAGCGACGTCGACTCGGGCCTCAACGCCATTCGTGCCGGCCACGGCGCCGAGCTCGCCATGGTCGACGTGAAGCAAGACCTGCGCCGCTTCATCGAATCCCTTAAGGCCGAACGGATTTCCATCCCGGTCGTCGCCTGCGGCATCGGCACTGATGCGAACGCCGCCGTGGCCGCGATCAAGGCAGGTGCCAAGGAATATATTCCACTCCCGCCGGATGAGGAGCTGATCGCGGCCGTGCTCGAAGCCGTGACCGAGGAGAGCCATGCGATCGTCTATCGCGATCCGAGCATGACGGCGCTGCTGGCGACTGCGGACACGATCGCCACCTCCGATGCGACCGTGCTCATCACGGGCGAAAGCGGCACGGGAAAAGAGCTGCTCGCGCGCTACATCCATCGCAACAGCAGGCGTGCGAAGCAACGCTTCGTTTCCGTCAACTGTGCTGCAATCCCGGACAATCTCCTCGAGTCCGAGCTGTTCGGTCACGAGAAGGGCGCCTTTACGGGGGCCGTGGCGCGGCGCATCGGCAAATTCGAGGAAGCAAACGGCGGCACCTTGCTCCTCGACGAAATCAGCGAGATGGATCCGCGGCTCCAGGCGAAACTCTTGCGCGCGATCCAGGAACGCGAGATCGACCGCGTCGGCGGAACCCAGCCCGTGAAGGTCGATATCCGCGTCATTGGCACCACCAACCGGGATCTCCTGGCCGAGGTGCGCAAGGGCACCTTCCGCGAGGATCTTTATTATCGCCTCAACGTCGTGACGCTGCGGATTTCGCCCCTGCGCGATCGTCAGCTCGACCTCATCCCGCTCGCCGAGCATTTTTCTCGCAAATATGCCGATGCGAACGGAATTGCGTATCGGCCGATCTCTGAGGCGGCGCGCGCGGTCCTGCTCAAACAGCCCTGGCGCGGAAATGTGCGCGAACTCGAGAACACGATGCATCGCGCGGTGCTGTTCGCAAAAGGGGGCGAGATCGAGGCCGAGGCGATAGTCATACTCGACGAG
>DATDHA010000296.1:0-2265 GCA_036521815.1 Alphaproteobacteria bacterium
ACGAAGACGCTCGCGCGACGTACCGCTTCGTCGTCCGCCTCGCGCATTTCGTTCGTATATCCGCCGACAAGGTCGAGATGGACTCCGGGCTTCAGCCACGCACCTTCGATCAAAGGCTTAGTCGCCATGGTGGCGCAGCAAATCACATCCGCCGACGCGACGGCGTGCGGAAGGTCCCCCGCCACCAGGATTTCAACGCCCTCGAGGTGCAGCGAGCGACTGAGCCGATGGGCGTTGGCCGGCGTGCGGTCCCAGACGAAGACCTTCTCGATGGAGGGCCGCACCGCGCAATGGGCCATGATTTGATGGGGCGCCTGGTTCCCAGCCCCCACCATCAGCAGGTTTGCCGCATTGCGGCGTGCGAGATATTCGGCACCGAGGGCGGAGTCCGCCGCCGTCTTGCGAAGGGTGAGTGCGGTCCCGTCGATCAGTGCGACCGGCGTTCCCGATCCGCCGTCGAACAGCACGTAGGCGGCTTGAATTGCAGGCGGCCCGTCCTTGGACCTGTTGGCCGGAAAAACCGTGACGAGCTTGATGCCGAGTGCTTCGTTGCGCTGCCATGCGGGCAGTACCAGAAAATGGTCGCTTCCGCCGTCGCGCGACGGCTGGGCCATCAGAAGCCGCTCCACTCCATCCACACCCTTGCGATGCCCTTCTCGCAGGGCTTCAACCAGTGCGCGGTAGTCGAGTACCCCATGCACGGCGTCTGCATCGAAAAATTGCATGGCACCGGCACCTCCAAATCCACCGCACGAAGCTTCGCTGCCGTGTATATTGGCACGATCGTAGTTGATCATCATCCCGCAGACGAGGGCGCAAGCATGAACAAGGAAAGGCTGAACGTGCGCGCAACAGGAAGCTGCCTCTGCGGCGGCGTGCGCTACGAAATCAAGGGACCGCTCCGCGACGTCATCGCCTGCCACTGCTCCCAATGCCGCCGGACGACAGGCCATTACATGGCGGCAACGGCCGCAAAACGGGCGCATTTCACCGTGACTCGCGACGACGGCTTGAGATGGTATCAATCGTCGAAGGCCGCCCGCCGCGGCTTTTGCGGAAATTGCGGCGCTGTCCTTTTCTGGGAAGGCCAGGGCCTCGATTATATTTCGATCGCGGCGGGCACGCTGGACGTTCCGACCGGCCTCAAAATCGTTCAGCACATCTACGTCGGGGACAAGAGCGACTATTACGCGCTCGGCGACGGCCTTCCCCAGTCGCCGGGCGACGGGCCGCCGGTCCCTTTGCCGCCCCACTGAGCGGGCGGCTCCACGGCGAAGTCGTGGAGACGGGGTGCTGGGAAGAAGAATACCCGGCGGCTCAGGTGCTATCCATTCGCGCGCGTTCGTTCGTCGTATCGTAAGGGCTATCCGCCACGACGCGCGCCGGAAACCGCTCGTCGAGCATCTTGATCGCAAGCTCGCGGCCTTCCTCGGCAAATTCGGGACGCAGGAAGGCCATGGCGATCTGCTTGCCGAAATTTACGGAATAGCCCCCACCCGTGGCGCGGCCGACGACCTTTCCATCCGACCAGACGGATTCCACACCCCAAGGATCCGCATCCTGCGGCCCGTCGATCAGCAATGTTGCAAGCTTCCAGCGCAAACCGCCCGACGCCTTCTGCTTCTCGAGTGCCGCCTGCTTCTCGAGTGCTGCACGTCCGACGAAATCGCTGTTCTTGTCGAAACGGACGAAGCGGTCGAGCCCGCTTTCAAGGGCCGTGACTTCCTTCGAAAGCTCGGTACCCCAGCCACGGTAACTCTTCTCCAAGCGCAGCCAGTTCATCGCTCGTATCCCGACCAGCTTCATGTCGAATTTGCGACCGGACTCTTCGAGCACGTCGAAGAGATGGATCTGGTATTCGATCGGGTGATGAATTTCCCAACCGAGCTCGCCCACGTAATTGACGCGCATCAGGCGGACGGGCGCCATCCCAACCGTCGCGTGCTTGCCCGTGAGCCAGGGGAAGCCCTTGTTCGAGAGATCTTCGCCATCGGCGAGTGGCGACAGCACATCGCGCGCGCGCGGTCCCGCGAGCACGAACACGCCATATTGTCCGGTCACCTTTTGGAGCTGCACGGAGCCGTCCTTGGGCATGGTTCGCGTCAGATAGTCCCAATCGTAGGCTTCGGCGGCACCGGCACCGACGATGTAGAAGGCTTCCGGCCCATCGCGCATGATCGTGAGCTCCGAGCGCACGCCACCCTTGGGTGTGCAGGCATGGGTGAGCTGGATGCGCCCTGTTTTTTGCGGCAGCCGGTTCGCGAT
>DATDHA010000297.1:0-7598 GCA_036521815.1 Alphaproteobacteria bacterium
GGCTGTCGGTGCTGGTGGCGCCGAAGATGAACTTGCATTCGGAAGCGAAGAGAAGGCGGCCCACTTCGCGCAGGGCGGCAGCGTCGGCGGGTGCGCCCGCCGGCGTCAGGGCTTGACCCCCGCCCGTCGCATGATGACCCACTGCTGAGCGATCGAGAGGAGGTTGTTCCACGTCCAATAAATCACGAGCCCCGCGGGAAACTTTGCCAGCATGAACGTGAAGACGACCGGCAGGATCATGAACATCTTCGCCTGGACGGGATCGGCCGGTGCGGGGTTGAGCTTCTGCTGAAGGAACATCGTGATACCCATGATGATCGGCCACACGCCGAGGGCGAGGATGGCGATTGGCAGAAAGCTCAGAGAATCGGGCAACGTCCATGGCGGAATGAGCCCGAAGAGATTGAGGATCGACGTGGGATCGGGTGCGGAGAGATCGTGGATCCAGCCGTAGAAGGGCGCGTGGCGCATCTCGATCGTGACGAAGAGCACCTTGTAGAGCGAGAAGAACACGGGGATCTGGATGAATATGGGCAAGCATCCGGCCGTCGGGTTCGCCTTCTCGCGCTTGTAAAGCTCCATCATCTCCTTGTTCATCCGCTCGCGGTCGTCGCCGAAGCGCTCGCGGATCTTCATCATCTCGGGCTGGAGCTTCTTGAGCTTGCTCATCGCCCGATAGGATTTGTTGGCGAGCGGGAAGAAGAGCCCCTTGATGATCACCGTGAGGAGCAGGATCGCGACGCCGAAATTGCCCACGTGTTTGTAAAGCCAGTCGAGCAAAAGGAAGATCGGCTTCGTGAGGAAGAAGAACCAGCCCCAATCGATGGCATAAGAGAGCCGCTCGATGCCGAGATTGTCCTCATAGGCGTTGAGGAGTTTGACCTCCTTCGCACCGGCGAACAACATGCTACTGGATACCACGCTGGCGCCCGGGGCCACGGTGAGGCCGGTGCTCGCGACGAAATAAGCCTGGTACTCGTTATGCCCGCTCGTGGCATCGTTTCTGAAATGGGCGGCGACCGGCGTGGCCTTATCGGGGATGGCGGCGACGAGCCAATACTTGTCGGTGAAGCCGAGCCATCCGCCGGTTGTCGTCGCCTCGACGGGCCCCTTCTGGAGTTCCTTGTACTTGATCTCCTTGAGCGTCTTGTCGAAGACGCCGAGCGGACCCTCGAAGAGGATATAGTAGCTGCTCTCGGGCGGGTTGCCGTTGCGCGAGACACGCGCATAAGGGAAAAGCGTCACGGCCGCCGCACCCGAGTTCTCGACGCGCTGCTCGACCGAAATCATGTAGTTGTCGTCGATGCTGTAGATAGTGACGAATTTGAGGCCCTCGCCGTTGTCCCAGGTGAGGGTCACGGGCGAGGTCGGCGTGAGCGTCATGCGATCCGCCTGCCATAGCGAGTCCTTGTCGGGCAGCTTGATCCCGCTGCCCGCGGGTGCCGTCCAGCCGGTATCGGCGAAATAGGCGTCCGGCATTCCGGCCGGGGTGAGCAGCGTGATCTGCGGGCTGTTGGGATCGATCGTCTCGCGGTACTGGACGAGGGTCAGATCGTCGAAGCGAGCGCCCTTGAGCGCTATCGACCCTTGAACGCGCGGCGTGTCGATCGTCACGCGCGGACTGTCGCGCAGGATGTCGGCGCGGTTGGGCGCAGCACCGGTGGGCGGTGCAGTCGTTGCCTGAGGTGTTGGTGCCGTTGGCGCCCCCGGCGCTTGCGGCGTGGCGAGTGGGGGGGCGTTTTGCGACATGGCTTGCTGGCGTGCCGCTTGTTGCTGCTCGACGCGCGGCTTTTGGACCAGAAATTGGAAGCCGAGCACGATCGCGACGGAGAGCAGGATCGCGGCAATAAGGTTACGCTGTTCCATCATGTGTCGGATTCCAGAACGCCCAACGCTAAGAGACCATTGAAATCAGCCGACGGGATGCTCCCGCGATCGCGGCTCCCCACCGTGCGCGCCGCACCCGAGCGAATGGGGTACTGGATCGTAGCCGCCCTCGGCCCAAGGATGGCAGCGCAGGATCCGCCGCACGGCGAGCCATGTGCCAAGGGCGGCCCCATGGCGGCGAAGGGCCTCGAGGGCATAATGCGAGCAGCTCGGCTCGTAGCGGCAGGCAGGCGGCAAGATCGGGCGCACCAGAAGCTGGTAGGCGCGCACGGCCACGCTCAAGAGCCGCGTCATTGGATTCATCTCGTGCCTTCGACCGTCTTTCATTGGGCAGGCGGACTTTTACACCCTTCGCCTTGGCCAGTCACCCCTTACGGCAGGCGAGCTTTGCCGTCGCTGGCCGCGCGATTTTCATCGCTCGCCACCCCGAGCCGCCGAAGTGCGGTGGCGAGGTCGTCGACGAGTTCCGCGAAGGGCCTGCGCAGCGTCTCGCCGCGCGCGATCAGCACGAGGTCGTAGCCGGGCTTGGCGCCGTCGGGGAGAAGGCGGCGGGCCGCCTCGCGCAGACGCCGGCGCGCGCGATTGCGGGCAACGGCATTGCCGACCTTTCGGCTTGCCGTCAGGCCGAGGCGAACGAGTTCGGCTGGGCCGTCCGCCGGGTCGGCTTCGCTGCGCTTATAGGCCTGGAGGATAAGGCCGGGCGCCACCCATTTCCGGCGGCATGCCGCGACCCGCAAAAACTCAGGGCGCCTCTTGAGGCGCCCGAGGACCGCGGCCATCGTCCTAGGCTGATAGCCGCTTGCGCCCCTTGGCCCGGCGAGAGGCGACGACCTTGCGCCCGCCAACGGTGCCCATGCGGGCGCGAAAGCCGTGCCGGCGCTTGCGGACCAGGCGGCTTGGCTGATAGGTACGCTTCACGAGCTTTCTCCGTCGATTTGAGGGAGCCGTGTATAAGGCCGCCCGCCGCTGCTGTCAATTGCGACGCGCCGACCTGCGACCTGCCGGCCGGGGTGCCTTGGGCCGGAATTCGATCGGATCGCCAAGGAGGGGTAGAGCGCCCGGACCGTAATTTTCGAGAGATTGCAACTTCAATGACTGTTGATCCGAAGACACTTAACAGAGCGTTGGTCGTATTCCTTGGTCATGGAATCTCGCCATATCCCGATGAACAATCCGCTCGACTCAAAGAAGAATTCGGCGCCGAACTCGCGGCCGGCGTCGAACCAAGCGTCAACTCGATCCTCGATGAGCTAAGACGGCTTAAGCCGAGCTGGTCTTTGCACCCCTTGGGTGCCCCGGGCGCCGGGGCTGTGCATACTTTGGATTCCGCGGGAATTTGGGCCGCGGGAGAGATGCACCGCAGGCATCCGGAATTGGATCAAGTAGCGCTCAACGCCCTCAAATGGGCATTTACATGGTGGTGGCGCTAACATCTTCGCAATAAAATCCTCTGCCTGCATTTGCTGCTCTTAGGGAGCACCTGCAACGATGCGGGATCAAGTCGGAGTCACAGTAAGGTGACTGGCGGGCGATCCTGCCCGGTGATAAGAGCGCGGTGTCGCTGCGGCATTTTGGTCGTCGGGGCGCGCAATATCCGAACGAGAGACCTCTGTTGAGACCCACGCCACGCCCCGAGCGAGCGACGACGCCAAGCGGGCCCTCCGTCACCCGCTGGATTCCCCTTGCCGTCCTCGTGGCCGGGCTCGCGGCGTTCCTTGCGTTCGGTGGGCAGCACTATCTGAAATTCGAGACGCTTCGCGCGCATGGCGACGAACTCCGTCGTTTCACCGAGGCCAACGGGATTCTGGCGGTGCTGGGATTCATGTCGGCCTATGCCGCGATGACCGCCTTCTCGCTGCCGGGCGGGGCGATCATGACGGTGTTCGGCGGCTATCTATTCGGCGCCTATCTCGCGACGGTCTATGTGGTGATCGGCGCCACGGCCGGGGCGACCGTGCTGTTCCTCGCCGCGCGCACGAGCCTCGGCGCTTACCTCGAGGCAAAGGCCAGCCCCTTTCTCGAGAAGATGAACGCGGGGTTTCGGGAGAACGCGCTGAGCTATCTCCTCGTGCTTCGCTTGGTTCCACTGTTCCCATTCTGGCTCGTGAACCTCGTGCCCGCGTTTCTCGGCGTGAGCCTGTGGACCTATGTGATCGGAACTTTCCTTGGGATCATTCCCGGCACATTCGTCTTTGCGCTCGTCGGTGGCGGGATCGGCGAGCTGTTCGCAAGCGGCCAGAAGCCGGAGCTCGACATCCTGTTTCGCCCGGGTATTCTCCTCCCCCTTGTCGGTCTCGCGTTACTCGCCTTGGTCCCGCTCGTGTACAAGAGGGTGAAGGCGAGAAGGCGCTGAGGCATTTCGTTCACTACTTACGAAACTCGCGGGCTCACGAAACCCGCGGACCCTAGGCGAAACCCATGGCGCAAACGCTCGAGGTCGATATCTGCGTGTTGGGTGCGGGATCGGGCGGCCTCGTGGTCGCCGCGGCCGCAGGTCTCTTGGGGCGGCCGGTGGCGCTCATCGAGCGGGGCAGGATGGGCGGGGATTGCCTCAATTATGGCTGCGTGCCGTCCAAATCCCTGATCGCCGCCGCCCGCATGGCGGCACTCGGCCGCAAGGCTGGCCACTTTGGCGTCCATTACGGTGCGCCGGCGATCGATTTCCATGAGGTGCACGACCACGTGCAAGGTGTCATTGCCGCGATCGCACCCCACGATTCGCAAGAACGCTTCGAAGGCATGGGCTGCAAGGTCATTCGCGCCGAAGGGCGTTTCGTAAGCCCGACCGAGGTCGAAGCGGGCGGCATGCGAATTCGCGCGCGCCGATTTGTGATCGCGACGGGATCGTCGCCCGCGGTGCCGCACATCGACGGGCTTGCGGACGTGCCTTACCTCACCAACGAGACGATCTTCGATCTCACAGAGCGCCCAGATCATCTCATTATCGTCGGCGGTGGGCCAATCGGCATCGAGCTTGCGCAGGCCGAGCGTCGCCTTGGCGCGGAGGTCAGCGTGATCGAGCTCTATTCCATATTGGCGAACGACGATCCCGAGGCGGTCGACATTGTGCGCCAGGCCGTGCGCCGCGACGGCGTGACGCTCCACGAGCGCACCAAGCTCCTTCGCGTCGAGCGGGACGGCGCCGGGGTCGCCGTGACGATCGAGAAGGATGGCGGGACGAGCCGCGTCGCCGGCTCCCATCTCCTGCTTGCGGCCGGACGGCGCGCGAACACGGCTGGGCTCGGCCTCGAGGCGGCAGGGATCGCCCATACGGCCAAGGGCATTACGGTCGATCGTCGGCTACGCACCTCGAACAAGCGAATCTTCGCGCTCGGCGACGTCGCAGGCTCCTACCAGTTCACCCACGCCGCCGGCTATCACGCCGGCATCGTCGTCCGCAACGCGCTCTTCCGGCTGCCCGCCAAGGTCGATGACCGGGCGATGCCCTGGGTCACGTATTCGGATCCCGAGCTCGCCCATGTCGGCCTCGGGGAAGACGCAGCGCGCAAATCCCACGACCGGATCCGCATCCTGCGTTGGGCCTTGGCGGAAAATGACCGCGCCCAGGTCGAACGGGAGACGAGCGGCTTCATCAAGGTCGTCACCACCAAGGGCGGCAAGATACTCGGCACCACGATTGTCCACGCCCACGCCGGGGAATTGATCCTTCCCTGGGCGCTCGCGATCTCGCGCGGCCTCAAGGTCGGGGCACTCGCCTCCCTGATAGCACCCTACCCGACCCTTTCCGAAATCAGCAAAAGCGTCGCCGGGAGCTATTTCACCCCTTCGCTCTTCAGCGAGCGGACCAAGAAGCTCGTTCGACTGCTCGCACGGCTCGGTTGACGGCACCGATGCCCTCGACCGAAAAATCAATCCATTCTAATGGTTTGTATAACACGATCTGTTAAAATTCGTGCTGGAGTGTGCAATCTTCGATATATAATTGCACGTCATGTGGGATACGCACGGTTGGTTACCTAAGCTCCGGCACAGCTTGTCGGCCAAGCTGCTGGTCCTCACGATTCTCTTCGTGATGATCTCCGAGGTGCTGATCTTCACGCCGTCGATCGCGCGGTTCCGGCTCTCATACCTCGAAGACAAGATTGGCGTGGCGCACATCGCGTCGTTGGCGCTCGAGGCGACGCCCACCCATATGCTCAGCCCGCAGCTTGAGATGCAGCTCCTTCAATATGTCGACGCGTATTCCATCGTGCTCGACATGCGCGGGATGGCACGCATGCTCGTCATGAACCGGGACATGCCGCCGGTCGTCGACGACAATTACGATCTGCCCTCGGCCAACTTCGTAAGCCTCGTGGTCGATGCGTTCACCACCCTCGCGCATACCGGCTATCGGGTCCTGCGCGTCGTGGGGCCGTCGCCCAATGATCCCGGGATCACGGTCGAGCTCGTGCTCGATGAGGGTCCGCTGCGCCGCGCGATGTGGGATTTCTCGGGGCGCATCCTGAAGCTCTCGATCGTGATCTCATTGATCACGGCCGGGCTTGTTTACTTCACGATGCAGTGGCTGCTGGTTCGGCCGATGCAGCGCATCACGGATGCCATGCAGACGTTCCGGACCAACCCGGAGGATGCCCGAAACGTCATCGCCCCAAGTGCCCGCGAGGACGAGATCGGCGTGGCAGAGCGCGAACTCGCGCGCATGCAGGCGGATTTGCGGACGGCACTCCATCAAAAGAGTCGCCTCGCGGCCCTCGGTGCTGCGGTCACGAAGATCAGCCACGATCTGCGCAATATCCTCGCGACGGCGCAGCTCGTTTCCGACCGCCTCGCCAACAGCCAGGACCCGACGGTGCGGCGTACGACACCGACCCTGATTGCCTCGCTCGATCGCGCGATCGCCCTTTGCGTCAATACAATGCGCTTTGCCAAGGACGACCAGCCCCAGCCCGCGATGTCCCGCTTCGCCCTTGAGGCCCTTGTCGCCGACGTCGGTGTCACGTTGGCGCCGCAGGCACCCGACGGCTGCCAGTGGGCCAATGAGGTGCCGAGCGGCCTGATGATCGATGCCGACCGGGACCAGATCTTCCGGGTACTGATCAATCTCGGCCGCAACGCCTACGAAGCCGGCGCCACGCGGATTTCCGTCTCAGCCAAAAATGGCGATGGTGGCGTGACGGTCGAGGTCGCCGACAACGGAAAAGGCATTGCCCCAACGGCTCGAGACAAGCTTTTTCAGCCCTTTTCAGGCACGGCGAAGGTGGGCGGAACCGGCCTTGGCCTGGCCATCGTGCGGGGTTTGCTTCGCGCCCATGGCGGCGATATCCGGCTTGTCGAAACGAAACCAGGCGGGACGCGCTTCCTTTTGACTTTCCCCGTGACGCGCCACGCCGCTGAATGATGATTTACTAATGTATTATTGTAGACAATCATAATATTCACAAGACGTTCAATGTTGATCACAATCGCGTTATACCCTCTGTTGCTGCGACGATTATATGAGTATTGTTTTCGAGATGGCCGGAGGGACCGAGTTGCGTTCGCTGTCCCCCGCAGTCCCCCTTCGTCCCCAAGCGGCGTAATTCGCCCTCCGGTCCATCACCTCCCCAAACGACATCCCGCAAGACTCGCCGACAAGGCGAGCGCGGTGTCTTTTGCATCTGAGGCGGCCAGTGTGGTCTTGCAAGTGTGTGCTCCTGCTAGTGTGCAGCCCTGCCAGGGCAGTTAGCGGGCTAACGATAATGCACGCC
>DATDHA010000298.1:0-1948 GCA_036521815.1 Alphaproteobacteria bacterium
AGGAACTTCAAATCCACCACACTAGCCGCGATCGCGCAGGATGCGGGCCTTGTCGCGACGCCAGGTGCGTTCCTTCTCCGCCTCGCGCTTGTCGGCCTTGCGCTTGCCGTGGGCCAGGCCAATCTCGATCTTCGCCACGCCGCGCGCGTTGAAATAGATTTGAAGCGGCACCAGTGTAGCGCCCTCGCGCTGCACGAAGCCGGCGAGCCGGTCGATCTGGCGCCGATGGAGCAACAACTTTCGCGGCCGCCGCGTTTCGTGGTTGAAGCGGTTGGCCGCGCGATATTCGGGGATATAGGCGTTGTAGAGCCAAAGCCCGCCCTCATTCGGGCCGGCATAGGCGTCATTCAGGTTGCCGCGCCCCTCGCGCAGCGCCTTCACTTCGCTGCCGGCGAGCACGATCCCGGCCTCGACGGTCTCCTCGATGAAATAGTCGTGGCGCGCGCGCCGGTTCTGCGCCGCAACCCGCTGAGCGGCAGTTCGGGGCGAGGTCACTCGGCGGCGCGGCGCTCCCCGCCCTTGATCAAGCCGACATGCGTCATGGCCTCGCGCACCTTGGCCTTGCTCGCTTCCTGGATCTCGCAGAGCGGCAAACGCAGCTCCGCCGTGCAGTGCCCCAGAAGGCTCGCGGCGTATTTGACCGGCCCCGGGCTCGATTCGATGAACAGCGCCTGGTGGAGAGGCATGAGCTTTTCATTGAGCGTCTTCGCTTTTGCGGGGTCGCCTATTTGCCAAGCCAGGTGCATCTCCGAGCAGAGCTTCGGCGCCACATTCGCGGTGACAGAAATGCAGCCGTGCCCGCTTTGCGCAAGGAACCCAAGCGCAGTGCCGTCCTCACCCGACAGGAGCGAGAATTTGTCTCCGATCGCAAGCTTCGTGCGCACCGGCCGCGTCAGATCGTTGGTTGAGTCCTTGACACCGATGATGCGCGGCAGTTCCGCAAGGCGCGCCATCGTCTCGACCGTCATGTCGATGACGCTGCGCGGCGGGATGTTGTAAACGACGATAGGCAGCGCGCAGGAATCGTGAATCGCCTTGAAGTGGCGATAGAGGCCTTCCTGGGTCGGCTTGTTGTAATAGGGTGTGACGACGAGTTGCGCATCCGCACCCGCCTTCTCGGCATGCTTGGCAAAATCGATCGCTTCCGCGGTCGAGTTCGATCCGGTACCTGCGACCACGGGGACGCGACCCTTGGCCGTTTCGATGCAAAGTTCGATGACGCGCTTATGCTCGGCATGGCTCAAGGTCGGCGACTCGCCGGTCGTGCCACAGGGCACCAAGCCATGAACGCCTTCCTTGATCTGCCAGTCGACGAAGGATTGGAACGCTTTCTCATCGACCCGTCCGTCGCGGAACGGGGTGATCAGCGCGGTCAGACATCCTTTGAGCATGGCATTTGTCCTTTTTTCGGGAACTCCCCAGCGCTCTGACCTTAATCCCGGCCCGAGGCAGCGGCAAGTGCCGCAGCACCAAATTTCCCTGAAATTAACCAAGCGCAAACTTGGCGGCGGCTAAACTTGCGCATAAAATTCGAGATGATTGGGGATGCGCCAGGCAGCATGCTGGCCGGCGCAGGGAAAGGATGGACGTGAGGGCGGGTCTTCTGGCTCTCGGTGCCGTACTGGGCATGCTAGCCGCTGGGGCGGCGGCGGCCGATTCGGCCGGTCTCTCTGCGGAGGACCGGGAGGCCTACAAGGCTGCCTTCCACGCAGCCGACGTGAACCGTTGGGCGGACGCGAAAGCCCTCGCAGGCCAGGCGAAGGACCAGACGCTCGCCAAGGTCATCACCTGGCTCTACGTCATCCGCCCCTCATCGGACGCGAGCTTCGACGAAATCACCCGCTTCTGCCAGGACAATCCCGACTGGCCGAAACCCGAGCTATTGCGCGAGCGCGCGGAGAATGCCCTGCCCGACGATATGGCCCCGAGTCGTGTGCGGGAGTTTTTC
>DATDHA010000299.1:0-1866 GCA_036521815.1 Alphaproteobacteria bacterium
GGCCCCGCCTTCGCGCAAACGAGCAACCGAGGGTGCATCCTCGAGCCAAGGCTGATCGACCTTGACCGTTTTCGAACCACGCCGCGTGGGCCAGCCCTTGGTGAGAAGGATATCCTTGATGCCGGTCGGGACACCGTCGACGGGGCCGAGCGGCCGTCCGCTCCGATAGCGCTTTTCCGAACGTTTGGCCGCGGCGAGGGCTGTCTTCTCATCGACCAGATTGAAGGCGTTGAGTGTCCCGTTGAGATCCGCAATCCGCCCCAAGGCGGCCTTGGTTGCCTCAACGGGCGAAAGCTTTTTCCTCCGGAAGAGGCCCACCAATTGCGTAGCCGACATCATGGCGATTTCTTTGGACACGGCTCGACCCTCCCCAATCCTTGTCGGGCTCAGCACCGTTCCTTCCGGCCCGTGGCCGAGCATTACCATGGGTGTTCCTGGCGCGCACCTGTCCGGTGAAGTCTCCGGGAGCTTAGGTTTTCTTGAAGAATGCCGCGGCGGCGTTGAGGTGTGCCTGTTTTTTCGCGATTTCCGCCCTCACGCGCGCGATCTCGTCCTGAAGTTCCTGGATATAGGCCTCGAGCTCGTCGACCGAAAGCGGATCGAGGAGCTTGGGCTTGGGTATCGGCTTGCGTGGCTCCAGATCGTCGACGTCCATGACAGCACCTCAGCCTGCGCGTCGCGCTTGTCAGCGGATTTGGAACATACTAGTTCTTTGGCCCTGTCACAAATTCCCTCGTCAATCTAGCCAGCAACGGGAAAGAGCCATGGCCGACGCGCCGCCGAAGACCGTGCCGAAAGCGATGACCGCGATCGAGATCAAGCAATTCGGCGGGCCCGAGCAGCTCGTTCCGGGAACCCGGCCGGTTCCGGCACCGGGCCCCGGCGAAGTGCTGGTCGAGGTCGCCGCCGCGGGCGTCAACCGCCCTGACGTGCTCCAGCGCCAGGGCAACTATGCGCCACCTCCCGGTGCGTCCGATTTACCCGGCCTCGAGGTCGCAGGCGTCGTCGCGGCACTCGGTCCAGCACTTTCCAAGTGGCCGGGCGTTTCCGAATGGAAGGTCGGCGATCGCGTCACGGCCCTCCTGGCGGGTGGTGGGTATGCCGAATACGCGACAGCACCCGTTCCCCAATGCCTGCCCGTTCCAATGGGCTTGAGCATGGTGGAGGCGGCTGCGATCCCCGAGACGTTCTTCACGGTTTGGACAAATGTTTTCGAGCGCGGCCGGCTGCAGCCGGGCGAAAGCTTTCTCGTCCATGGCGGGTCGAGCGGAATCGGCACAGCGGCGATTCAGCTTGCAAAGGCATGGGGTGCGCGGGTCTTCGCAACCGCCGGCGGCAGCGCCAAGCGCAAGGCATGCGAGGATTTGGGTGCGGAGAGATGTGTCGATTATCGCAGCGAGGATTTCGTCAAGATCATCGGCGACCTCACGGGCGGGAAGGGCGTCGATGTCATCCTCGACATGGTCGGCGGCGATTACACCGCAAAGAATATCCAGCTCCTCGCCATGGAGGGGCGCTCGGTGCAGATCGCGACGCTGCGCGGCCCGAAGGTGGAGATCAACCTCGCTCAGCTCATGATGAAGCGCCTGACCCTCACGGGCTCAACGCTCCGCGTCCGCTCGGTCGAGCAGAAAGGTGCGGTGGCACGGCAAGTGTACCGCAACGTCTGGCCCTGGCTCGAGGCGGGCAAGGTGAAGCCGGTCATCTACAAGACGCTTCCCCTCAAGGATGCAGCGGAGGCTCACCGGCTCATGGAATCGAGTGGCCACATCGGCAAGATCGTTCTGACGGTGTGACGACGGATTCGAGTGCCCTTGCGCAAGACTTCGGCGCGTAAGTGCTGGAGCTACCTCGATGCGGTTCCCC
>DATDHA010000300.1:0-3404 GCA_036521815.1 Alphaproteobacteria bacterium
CCCTTGTTCTCGATCTTGTTCACCGCGACACGGCCGATCTCGCCCGTCCGCGCCACATGCGTGCCGCCGCAGGGCTGGAGATCGACCCCTTGGATATCGAGAAGACGCACGCGGCCCTGCCCGCTCGGCGGCTTGACCGACATCGTCCGGACGAGCTCGGGCTTGGCCTCCAGCTCCTCGTCGGTGATCCACCGCACGCCAACCGGATGATCGCCCGATATGAGCGCGTTGAGCTTTTCGGCGATCGCGTCCTTGTCGAGTGCCTCCTGGGTGTCGAAATCGAGCCGGCCCTTGCCGTCGCCGATCTGGCCGCCGGTGACGCCGGCCGGGACCACGGCGCATAAAAGATGAAGTGCCGTATGCACGCGCATATGGCGATAGCGCCGGTCCCAGTCGATCTCGGCCACCACCTTGTCGCCGACCTGCAACTGGGCCTGACCGGGTTCGGGGATGTGGAGGATTTCGCTCCCCGCCTCGCCCTTTCGCGTGTCCGCGATGCGCAAGGTGCCGCCGCTGTGCAGGGTCAGCGTGCCCGAATCGCCCGGCTGGCCGCCGCCCATCACATAGAACACGGTCCGGTCGAGCCTGACGCCCCGCTCATCGACGCTCGTCACCGTCGCCTCGCAGCGCCTGAGATAATGGTCCTGCCTGAAGAGCTCTTCCGTCACGTCTATCCTCCCTTTTTCGCAGTGCCGTGGCCGGACACGAGGATCGAGGCATATGGTTCGCGGTCGATATTGCCGCCCGAGAGAACGACGCCGACGCGCTTGCCGGCCATCTTGGCCTTCTCCTTGAGGAGTGCCGCAAGCGGCGCGGCACCCGCGCCTTCGGCCACGTTGTGGGTGTCCGTGAAGTAGTGCTGCATCGCCGCCATGATCTCCTCGTCGGTGACGACGACGACACGCTCAGCACCCCTGTTGATCGCGGCGACCGCTTCGGCCACCGGGACGCGGCAAGCGACCCCGTCGGCCATCGTATCCGCCGAGTTGGTCGAAACCGGCTTGCCCGCGGCGAATGAGAGTGCATAAGCGGGAGCACCCTCCGCGACGACGCCGACGATCCTGGTCTTGAGGCCGAGTGCCTCGCGCGCCTCGATCATGCCGGAGATGCCGGAGCCGAGGCCGATCGGTACATACACGGTGTCGAGGTCGGGCACGCCGCGGAGAAATTCGAGGCTGTAGGTCCCCACGCCGAGCACGAGCATGGGATGGTAGGAGCGCAGCATGTGAAGCTTGCGCGCGTCCGCAAGATCGACCGCGTGCTCGTAGGCGGCCTGGAAGTCGTGGCCATGCTCGATCAGCTCCACGCCGAGGGCGCGCATCGCGCGGTTCTTCTCAACGCTGTTGCCGTGAGGCGCCACGATGACCGCCGCCATGCCGAGCCGGCGCGCCGCGAAGCCCACGCTTTGGCCGTGGTTGCCCCGCGTGGCGGTCACGACACCTTTGACCGCGGGCTGCGCACGTCGCAGCTCGTCCATGTAGACGAGGCCGCCGCGCACCTTGAAGGCGCCGATGGGCGTGTGGTTTTCGTGCTTGACCCAGACGTCGGCGCCGACCCGTGCCGAGAGGAGCGGCCACGAAATCTGCGGCGTCGCCGGCATCACACTGTGGACGAGGCGTGCGGCCTCCTCGAACTGGCTGAGCTTGAACACCCGATTTCCTCCATCGCTTCAGCCGTGATTGTCATCCTCGCCGGCTTTGGACGAGCCAGACGCCCGCGAGGATCGTCGCCCCTGAAAGCGCGAGCGGCCATGTGACCCGCTCGTTCAGGATAGCCACCGCGAGGGCAACCGTCACGAGCGGGTTGCAAAACCGCGCCACGGCGATGCGCGCGATCCCACCCTTGACGAGCGACCAGTACCAGGCGGCATAGGCGAGGATCGAGGAGCAAATCGCGAGGTAACCGAGCGACATCCAGGTGACAGCACCAACCTCGCCCCTCGCGACGTGCGCGCAGAAGCCTAGGGCCAACATCCACCCGCTCGCTCACTATGGCTGCCAAAACGGCTTGTTCGCTTCGCGGTAAACGTCCATGCGCGTGAGCCCGATATCGCGAAGCAAATGACCGTCGAACTCCAAAAGATCGCGCCGCGACCGGGCGCGACGACGCCATTCGCGCAACCCGCCCCTTATCCGACCTAGCCCATTGAACAGTCGGATTGGCTTACCGTCCACCGCGATCGTCAGTTGGATTGTCACCATCTTTGCGCTCAATATCCAAAAGGTTTCTCACGGCGATTGTTCATATTGACTGACGATACTTGACAAGCTGATGGTGTCAATGTTTGAATTGTCATCATGACAATGTGGCTGCCCGAGCTTGGAAACCGCGCCGGTCCCCGCTACCTCGCGATCGCCGCAGCACTGCAGGAGGATGTGTCGCGCGGCCGTCTGCAGCCGGGCGCGCGCCTGCCGACACATCGCGAGCTCGCCTACCGCCTGGGTGTCACGGTCGGCACGATCTCGCGCGCCTACCTCGAAGCCGAGCGGCGCGGGCTCATCGTCGGCGAAGTCGGGCGCGGCACCTTCGTGCGCCGTCTTGGCCCGGACGGTGCTCAGGCCGGCCCCAACGCGAATCCGGCCCCCATCAATCTCGCGCTCAATCAACCCGCCGTCGCAGCCCCTGCATCGGAACTCGCAACGACGCTTGCGCATTTGTCGCGTCAGAATGACCTTGAAAAGCTCCTCCTCTACCGCGACGAACGGGGTCACGCCGCCCATCGTGAAGCGGGGGCTGCCTGGCTCGCGCGCACCGGCCTTGCGGCCGACGCGGAGCGGATCGCTGTCACTTGCGGGACCCAGCACGCCTTTCACGTGGCACTCCTGGCCATCACGCAGCCGGGCGACACGCTGCTCGTCGAAGCCCTCACCTATCCAGGCCTCAAGACGCTCGCGGCACGGCTCGGCCTCGGGCTGCAGAGCATCGCGATCGACCGCGAAGGGCTGATCCCGGATTCCCTCGAGGCCGCCTGCCGCGAGGGCAAGCCGCGCGCCCTCTTCATCATGCCGACACTCCACAACCCGACGACCGCCACGCTCTCCGCCGCGCGCAGAGCTGCCATCGCGGAGATTGCGCGGCGGTACGATCTGTTGATCGTCGAGGATGACATTTACGGCTTTCTTTGCGACGAACATCCCGGCCCGATCGCCAATCTCGCACCGGAGCGCACGTTTTATGTCACGAGCGTGTCCAAGAGCTTGGCCGCGGGACTTCGCCTTGGCTATATCGCGGCACCCGCGGACTATGTCGCCCGCGTCGCCGCCGCGATCCGCAGCAGCGTATGGATGGCGCCGCCTCTCATTGCTGAGATCGTGACCCGCTGGATCCGGGACGGCACGGCCGCGCGCCTCGCCGAGGTCTGCCGACAGGACGTCCGGCGGCGTCAGCTTCGCGCCATGCAGATC
>DATDHA010000301.1:0-1917 GCA_036521815.1 Alphaproteobacteria bacterium
AATCACAGGCACGCCGGCAACGAGCGCCTCGGAGATAACGTTCGCCCCGCCCTCCATGATCGAGCTCAGCACCATGAGCGGTGCGCGTGCGAGCGACCGGCGCACCGCCCAGCCCGGCACCTCGCCGTGCCAATGGTAGCGCGGGTTGCGCGCCATCTCGTCGCGCGCCGCCTCGGCCCAAGTCTCATCATGGGCCATGCCCAGATGGACGATAGCGATGCGCGACCCTGTGGGCAGCTCCCGTGCTGCATAGGCGGCGCGCAAAGGGTCCTTCTCCTCACGGAGATGACCGATCACCAGCACCTCGAACGCGCGGCGCAGCACCGCTAGGCGGTGCCTTAGGGGCGGCGCTGACTGGTAGATCACCTTGACCTTGTCGCGCAATCGCTCGGGAAGAGCGTCTGCGATCAGCTCGTGCAATCCCACGAGTGCGTCGGCCAGGGCCATCGAACCCAGGGTTATCTCAGGATCGCTTTCCTGAAAGCGGTACACATCGGTCCCGGTGAGCGCCACCACGAGAGGACGCTCGGGATAGCGCGCGCGGAACTTGCGGATGCTGTCAGCACTTCGCCACGCATGCAGCGCAATCATGAGATCGGCCGGCTCGCCTTCGTAGGTGGTCGCTACTTGTACGCGAGGACCGAGGTCGCGTAGGATTCGGGCCCAGCGCATGGCCGTGGTCCGATTGCCCGCGCGCGAGCGTTTGTGTGCGGGTGTGATCAGGCTAATCTTCATGATGGCGCGGCAAAATGAGGAACCCTTAGGAAAGGGCAGCGCATGACCGATCTCGTGCCCACCGCTCGCCTCATCGAATGTCTCGTGGACGCCCGCGCCCGCACACTCGAGCTCGTGCGCGGTCTTGATGCGGATCAGCTTATGGGCCCGCGGCTCGACATCGTCAATCCGCTCCTCTGGGAGATAGGCCATGTGGCCTGGTTCCACGAGTACTTCGCGCTGCGGCGCTTGGACGGCGGCTCGACGCGCCTCCCCGACGCGGACGCGATCTACAATTCGTCCACCGTCCCACATGCTAGCAGGTGGGAACTGCCGCTACCCTCGCTCCAGGGCACGCTCGATTACATGGCGCGCGTGCACGACGCGATGGTGGGCCGGCTCGCCGGCACGTTTGCGTCCGCAGAGGAGACCGCACTCTACCTTCTCACGACATACCACGAGGACATGCACGACGAAGCCTTCACCTATACGCGCCAGACCCTCGGCTATCCTGCACCTGCATTCGCCGCCGCCCATGCCGGCCCCCCTGACGACATCGAGGCCGGGCCGCTTCCAGGTGACGTCGACGTACCCGGTGGAACTCTGCTGCTCGGCTCGTCGTCCGAGACGTCGTTCCTCTTCGACAACGAGAAATGGGCGCATCCAGTGACGGTAGCCCCGTTTCGTATCGCACGGGCGGCCGTGACCAACGCCGAATTCCTGGCGTTCGTGACGGACGGCGGCTACCGCCGCCGCGAGTTCTGGAACGAAGAAGGTTGGCGCTGGCGCAACGCGGCCGGGGTCGAGCATCCACTCTACTGGGTGTCGAGGCACGACGGCTGGGCCGAGCGACATTTCGATCGGAGCGATCCCCTCCGGCCGCATCGGCCAATCATCCACGTCAACTGGTACGAAGCGGAGGCGTGGTGTCATTGGGCCGGACGGCGCTTGCCCACCGAGGCGGAATGGGAGGCTGCGGCGGCAAGCGAGCCCGCGTCCGCGGGCGGGTTCGCATCCCGCAAGCGTCGTTACCCCTGGGGCGACGACGTACCGGGGTTCCGCCACGCAAACCTTGACGGCCGGGTGCTCGGCACGGTCGATGTGGCGGCGCATCCCGAAGGTGACAGTGCATGGGGCTGCCGCCAGATGCTCGGCAATGCGTGGGAGTGGACGGCAACGACTTTCGAGCCCTATCCCGGCTTC
>DATDHA010000302.1:0-3565 GCA_036521815.1 Alphaproteobacteria bacterium
AGGTAGACGTTCTGAATCACCTGGTCCTCGAGCCTCGCCACGCGCTCCTTGACTTCGGGATCCTTGGCAAGGCCGTCCTTGCGCCCCGCCGTGGTGAGCAGCTTGCCGTCGATCATGCGCTCGACGAGGGCGCCGAAAACGATCTCGAGCGGGAAGGACTGATATTGGGCCGGCAGGTCCTCGCGGGCCGCCTCGACCTCGGAGCGGTGAATTTCGGTGCCGTTCACGATCGCGACCACCGGATCGCCCGATTTGTCGGCCGGCTTCGGGGCGGCGCTCGGTGCCGAGCCTTGCGGTGCCGGCGCGCTTTGCGCAAGCGCCAGGCCGGGAAGAATAGCGAGTGCTGCGACCGCGGCCAGGGCGCGGGCGAAGGGCGAAATCATGGTGGGCCTCTATCGGGGACGGCTTCAATGGGGGCGCATACCCGGCACCTCGCCATCCGTGTGGGTGCTCCTGGGCTGCAGAATGCTCGCGCCGATAAATGCACAAAGACCCTCTGCGAACAAGAGAAGGTTGCCGGCGCTGGCGCCGAAACCCCAAGGAGCCGGACTTCGCCCCGGACGGCCGCCGTTCTCATTGACACTACCCCTGGAGCCCCCTATCTCTGCAGCGGGTGTGCGCCGCGAGGTGCCCCGTATTTTATGCGTCTTCGAGGTCCGTCCCATGTTCGGCGCCATCGCCCGGCGGCTGCTCGGCACCGCCAACGATCGTTTTCTGAAGAGCCTTCAGACCCACGTCGACAGGATCAATGCGCTTGAGTCCGACCTTGAGAAGCTCTCGGATGCCGAACTCAAGGCGCGCACGGACACCCTCAAAGCCCGCCTCGCCGACGGCGAGACGCTCGACGATATACTGCATGACGCCTTTGCTACGGTCCGCGAGGCGGCCAAGCGGACCTTGGGCCAGCGCCATTTCGATGTGCAGCTCGTCGGCGGCATGGTGCTCCACAGGGGCATGATCGCGGAGATGAAGACGGGCGAAGGCAAAACGCTCGTCGCGACGCTTGCCGCATATCTGAACGCGCTCGCGGGCAAGGGTGTCCACATTGTCACGGTCAACGATTACCTGGCCCGGCGCGACGCCGAATGGATGGGCCAGATCTACCGCTTCCTAGGCCTCTCGGTCGGCGTCATCGTGCACGGCCTCTCCGACGAGGACCGCAGGCTTTCCTATGGCGCCGACATCACCTATGGCACGAACAACGAGTTCGGCTTCGATTATCTGCGCGACAACATGAAGTACCGGCTCGAAGACATGGTGCAACGGCCGTTCATCTTCGCGATTGTCGACGAGGTCGACAGCATCCTGATCGACGAGGCGCGGACACCGCTCATCATCTCGGGACCGGCGGAGGACAGCTCCGAGCTTTACATCAAGATCAATGCGCTAATCCCCGAACTCCTGCCTGACGACTACGAGAAGGACGAAAAGGCTCGGCAGGTCACCCTGACCGAACAGGGGGTCAACCATATCGAAGAGCTGACGCGCGCAGAGGGCCTGCTCAAGACGGGTGGTCTCTACGACGTCGTGAACATCGCGATCCTCCACCATGTCGGCCAGGCGCTCCGCGCCCACAAGCTCTTCCAGCGCGACACCGACTACATCGTCAAGGGCGGCAAGGTCGTCATCATCGACGAGTTCACGGGGCGCATGATGGAAGGCCGGCGCTACTCCGAGGGTCTGCACCAAGCACTTGAGGCCAAGGAGGCTGTTGAAGTCCAGACCGAGAACCAGACCCTCGCCTCGATCACCTTCCAGAACTATTTCCGCATGTACCCCAAGCTCTCCGGCATGACCGGCACCGCGATGACGGAAGCGGAAGAGCTTGGCGACATCTATAAGCTCGAGGTGATCGAGATTCCGACCAACGTGCTGGTCATCCGCAAGGATTGGGACGACGAGGTCTATCGCACCGCGCGCGAAAAGAACGAAGCGATCGTCGCTTTCATCGAGGAAGCCCGGGCGAAGAACCAGCCCGTGCTGGTCGGCACCGTCTCCATCGAGAAGTCCGAGCTGCTCTCCGAGCTCCTCAAGAAAGGCAAAGTACCGCATCAGGTTCTCAATGCCCGCTATCACGAGCAGGAGGCTTTCATCATCGCGCAAGCGGGCAGGCCCGGCTCGGTCACGATCGCGACCAACATGGCAGGCCGCGGAACCGACATCCAATTGGGCGGCAATGTCGAGATGCGCGTGAAGCAGGAGCTCGTCAACATCGAGGACCCGGCGGCACGGCAATCGAAGGAGGCCGAGATCCGCGCCGAGGTCGCCAAGTTCCGCGATGTGGTCGTCGCGGCCGGCGGCCTCCTCGTCGTCGGTACGGAGCGTCACGAGAGCCGGCGCATCGACAATCAGCTCCGCGGCCGCTCGGGCCGCCAGGGCGATCCAGGTGCGTCGAAGTTCTTCCTCTCGCTCGAGGACGACCTGATGCGCATCTTCGGCTCCGAGCGCATGGACGGCATGCTCCAGAAACTTGGCCTCCGCGAAGGCGAGGCGATCACCCATCCTTGGATCAACAAAGCGCTCGAGAAGGCGCAGCAGAAAGTCGAGGCGCGCAACTTCGACATCCGCAAGAACCTGCTTAAGTTCGACGACGTGATGAACGATCAGCGCAAGGCGATCTATGAGCAGCGCCGCGAGTTGATGCACCAGGACGAAGTCGCCGCGACGGTCGAGGAAATGCGCCAAGACGCGGTGCACGACATCATCGCGAAATCCATCCCGGAGCACTCCTACCCCGAGCAATGGAACACCGCAGCGCTGCATGACGACTGCCTGCGCCTCTTCGGCCTCGACGTGCCGATCGCCGATTGGGCGAAGGAGGAAGGCATTGCCGAGTCGACGATCATCGAGCGCATCGAGAAGGCCGCGGCGTCCAAGATGGCCGAAAAGGTCGGCAAATACGGACCCGAGATCATGCGCATGGCGGAGAAAAGCATCCTCCTCCAGCTTTTCGACCAGGTGTGGAAGGAGCATCTCCTCGCACTCGACCATTTGCGCCAGGCGATCGGACTGCGCGCCTACGGTCAGCGCGATCCCCTCATCGAATATAAGCGCGAGGCCTTCGCCGCCTTCGGGGAGATGCTGCACCGCCTGCGCGAGACGGTGACGAGCGTTCTCTGCCACCTCGAACTCCGCGTCCAATCGCCCGAAGCCTTGATGCCCCGTGCACCCCAGCACGACATGCAGGAGCAGCATGACGAGCTATCCATGTTCGGCGAGCCGGCGGCGGCGGGCGACGGCGAAGCGGGCCTGATGCCGGGTCCGGTACTGCCCGGTCCCGTGTTGCGCGGCCCAGCCGCGGGTCCGAACGATCCGCCACCCTTCCCCGGCATGGTGTGGTTTGCACCGGGTGCGCGCTGGATCAACCCGAACGACACGACGAGCTGGGGCAAAGTGCCGCGCAATGCGCCTTGCCCCTGCGGCTCGGGCAAGAAGCACAAGCATTGCCATGGGAAGGTTTAGGGACCGGCGCTAGGGATTCATCCCTATCTGTCATGCCCGCGAAAGTGGGCACCCATGACGATGGATTCCGGCTCTCCGCTTCGCTCCGGCCGGAATGACGTCG
>DATDHA010000303.1:0-4765 GCA_036521815.1 Alphaproteobacteria bacterium
GACAACACGTCGGCCACGTACGCCGCATCGGCGCGAGTGCTCAAAAGATGATCGGCACGGTCGAGGGAAATGAAGCTCTTCGGATGACGTGCCGCGAGGAAAATTCGCGATGCGTTGTCGATGCTGACAGTATCGTCCAACGGCGCATGAAAGACGGCAAGCGCCTTGCCGAGATTGTGAATCGCATCTTCGAGACGATGCTGGGCGATATCCTCGAGGAACTGCCGTTTGACGCGGAATGGCCGCCCTGCAATGACGACTTGCGCTTCGCCCTTGGCCTCGATCTCGGCGCGCTTATCGGCGAAGAGGTTGACGAGGTGTGCGGCGTCCGCCGGGGCATTGATCGTGGCGATCGCCAGCGACTCCGGCACCCGTGCTGCCGCGGCAAGCACGGCCGCGCCGCCAAGGCTGTGGCCGATCAGGATCCTGGGTGCTTCGTGGTTGCGGCGCAGGAACTCCGCCGCCGCGGCGAGATCCGCGATGTTCGAGGAGAAATTCGTGTTGGCGAATTCGCCTTCGCTGGCACCGAGGCCGGCGAAGTCGAAGCGCAGCACGGCAATTCCGCGCTCGGCCAATCCACCCGCGATGCGCGCCGCCGCGAAAATGTCCTTCGAGCACGTGAAGCAGTGGGCGAAGAGCGCATAGGCGCGTGGCGTTCCTTCCGGCAGCTCCAGCAGCCCTGCCAGCATTTGTCCATCGGCACTCGGAAAATCGACGCGTATTGCCCGTCGAGCCATGACACATCCCCTCCCTTGCCCCGCCGATCATACCCGATCGCCGCCACGAGACGGAGCCTTTGCTTTTGCCGCACAGCGACTATGATGCCGCGTGAAATTTGGACGAGGACGCACCGTGGAATCTGCGAAAACAAGAGACGACGTCGAGATCGTATCGCACGAGGTGCTTTGCCAGGGCTATTTCCGGCTCGAGCGTTACGACCTGCGTCACAAGCTCCACCGCGGGGGCTGGAGCGATGTGCTTAGCCGCGAACTATTCGAGCGCGGCAAGGCTGCGGCCGTCCTCCTCTACGATCCGGCACGCGACGCGGTTGTCCTGATCCAGCAATTCCGCGTGGGGGCACTCGCCGCCGGGCACGATCCGTGGCTCACGGAACTTGTCGCGGGCGTGATCGATGACGGCGAGAAGGGCGAGCGCACGGTCGGGCGCGAGGCGGTCGAGGAAGCCAACGTTGCGGTCAGCGATCTCGTGCCGATCAGCACGCACCTCACCTCGCCCGGCGCCTGTTCGGAGACGGTCGAAATCTTCTGCGGCCGCTGCGACTCATCGAAGGCCGGCGGCGTCCACGGCCTCCGCGCGGAGCAGGAGGATATCCGCGTGCTCGTCGTGCCAGCCGCCGAAGCCTTCGCGATGCGCCGGCGTTACCAGGAGATTTTCGATTCGAGCACACTCCTCGCCCTCCTCTGGCTCGAGCTCGAACGGGAGAACTTGCGCAAACGCTGGTCTTGAATGCGCCAGCGCCGCGAGAACATGGGTCCCAAGCCAGAGGCGCGCTAAATTACATCGACAACGCTGTAAATGGAGTGCCCTATTACGGTCTCCCTTGATCGAGCGCTGACCCTCCCGCTACTGTGCTTGCGGATAAAGTTCCAAGCAAAAGAGGTCGGGAAGGAATGCCCAAGGACGGCAAACCCATGAATTTTCGCGACGGCTTCGTCGCGGCGATCGGCAACACGCCGCTCATCAAGTTGCGCCGCGCCTCGGAGCTGACCGGCTGCACCATTCTCGGCAAGGCGGAATTTCTCAACCCCGGCGGCTCGGTCAAGGACCGCGCGGCCTGGGCCATCATAAAGGACGCAGAGGAGCGCGGCGCCTTGCGCCCCGGTGGCGTCATCGTCGAAGGGACCGCGGGCAACACCGGCATCGGCCTCGCACTCGTCGGCAACGCACGGGGTTATCGCACCGTGATCGTGATGCCCGAAACTCAAAGCCAGGAAAAAAAGGACATGATCCGTCTCTGCGGCGCCGATCTCATTCTCGTGCCCGCAGTGCCCTACAAAAATCCGAACAATTATGTGCATGTCTCCCAGCGCAAGGCCGAAGAGCTCGCCAAGACCGAGCGCGCCGGCGCCATCTGGGCCAATCAGTTCGACAATACAGCGAACCGTAGGGGCCACTATGAGACGACCGGCCGCGAGGTGTGGGAGCAGACCGAAGGGAAAGTCGACGGTTTCATCTGTTCGGCTGGCACGGGCGGCACGCTTTGGGGCGTGGCCACGTTCCTCAAAGAGCGCAACGCCAAGGTCGCGATCGGCCTCGCCGATCCCCTCGGCTCGACCAATTACGACTGGTTTAGGAATCACGAGATCAAGGTCGTCGGCAATTCGATCACCGAGGGCATCGGTCAGGGGCGGATCACCAGGAATATCGAGGGTGCGCCCATCGATTTCCCCTGCCAGATTCCGGATGAAGAGGCGCTGCCGATCATTTTCGATCTTCTCAAGGACGAAGGCTTGTGCGTGGGCGGCTCTTCGGGCATCAATGTCGCCGGTGCCGTTCGACTCGCCCGCGAGCTCGGCCCCGGCCACACGATCGTGACCGTTCTCTGCGACTATGGCACGCGCTACCAGAGCAAGCTCTTCAACCCGGAGTTCCTGCGCTCGAAAAATCTGCCGGCGCCAGGCTGGCTTCTCTAAGCGCTGGACGCGACGGGCCGATGGCGAGAAGGAAAAGCGGATGGACTATGTGAACAAGGACGCACTCGTATCGACGGAGTGGCTTGCCGACCATCTGGCCGCACCCGACGTGCGCGTCGTCGACGCCTCGTGGTATCTGCCGGCCTTGAAGCGAGACCCCAAGGCCGAGTACGCGGCCCAGCACATCCCGGGCGCTGTATTCTTCGATATCGAGGAGATCGCCGATACGGACAATCCCCTGCCCCACATGCTGCCGAGTGCCGAAAAGTTCGCGGCCCGCATGCGCAAGTTGGGCCTCGGCGATGGCAACCGCATCGTCGCCTACGACGGCGGCGCAATGTCGAGTGCCGCGCGCGTATGGTGGACGTTCCGTGTCTTCGGCCACAACGACATCGCCGTACTGGACGGCGGTTTCCGCAAATGGCTGCGCGAGGGACGACCGGTCGAGAGTACAGCGCTAAATCCGCGCGAGCGCCATCTCACGGCACGCTTCAACCATGCGCTCGTCCGCGACGTCGAACAGGTCAAGCAAAACATCGCCAGTGCGCGGGAACAGGTGCTCGACGCGCGCCCGGCGGCCCGTTTCTCGGCATCGGAGCCGGAGCCGCGGCCCGGGTTGCGCAGCGGCCACATTCCGGGGAGCCTCAATCTGCCCGTCAATTTGCTGGTCGACCAGGAAAGCGGCACCATGAAACCGGCGGATGCGCTGCTCCGGCTTTTCCGGGAGGCGGGTATCGATATGCGGCGGCCTGTCCTCACGACGTGTGGATCCGGTATTACGGCCTCGCATCTCGCCTTGGCGCTCCATCTGCTCGGCCACAAGGACGTGGCGGTCTATGACGGGTCATGGAGCGAGTGGGGCAGCAGGACCGACACGCCGGTCGAAACGGGTGCTCCCTCGCGCAAAGCGGGCTAGCCGGCCGGATGCGCATCCGCCGATATCAGGACGATGATCTTGGGCGCGTGGAAGCACTCTGGCGCGCGTGCAATCTCGTCGCCCCTTACAACGACCCCGGTGCCGACATCGCTTTTTGCCAAAGCACCGGTCATGGCGAAGTGTTCGTGGGGGAGGATGAGTTCGGGGAGGTCATGGCGACGGTCATGGTCGGCCACGATGGCCATCGCGGGTGGGTCTACTATCTCGCCGTCGATCCCAAGCACCAAGGACGCGGGCTCGGCGTGCGAATGATCCGCCATGCCGAGGCGTGGCTGTGCGCCCTTGGCGTGCGAAAGGTCCAGATTCTCATTCGCGAGAGCAACATTGGTGCCGCGGGCTTCTACGATCGCCTCGGTTATGAGCGTTCGTCCGTTATCGTCATGCAGCGCTGGCTTCTGCCGCCGCACAGTTCGGAAAATTGATCGTGTCGAGCGTCCCGCCACCCGCATCCGACGGCAAGCTCAGCGTTACGATCACGTATCTCGAGATGACCAGCGCCC
Organism: Alphaproteobacteria bacterium; assembly: GCA_036521815.1. GTDB lineage: Bacteria > Pseudomonadota > Alphaproteobacteria > JACZXZ01 > JACZXZ01 > DATDHA01. The sequence goes on from DATDHA010000303.1 coordinate 4,092, forward strand.
CCAAGCGCGCGCCGCGTCCAGCCCCCCCGCGCAAGCTTGCCTTGCTACGCGCCGACAAGATTCCCACCCATTTCTATCGCTATCTCTACAATACGGTCGGGGAGCGGTGGCTCTGGTACGAGCGGCGCGTGATGAGCGACGAGTCGCTCGCCGCCGTCGTCCAGGACCCCGCTGTCGATATTTACGTGCTTTATTTGGAGGGCGCACCCGTCGGCTATGCCGAACTCGACCGGCGCGCCCAGAAGACCGAGGAGAACGAGATCGAGATTGCCTTTTTTGGACTGATGCCCGAGGTCATTGGCCAGGGTCTCGGCGGCTACCTGCTCGACTGGACGATCGACACCGCGTGGAGCCGCCGGCCCAGGCGCTTGTGGGTGAATACCTGCAATCTCGACCATCCCCGCGCCCTTCAGACTTACCAAAAAGCCGGATTCGCGCCGTATAAGCAAATCACGAAGGTCATCGTCGACCCGCGCGCGACGGGGATAATTCCGATGAAGCCTTAGGCCGACGGCAAGGTGCCCATCGCTCCACCTAGTGTGGTGGATTTGAGGTTCCTACCATTTTGGTGGCAGTCCCGATTAGGAACTTCAAATCCGAATACCACACTAGATTCCAAATATTACTCGTGTGGCTTTGAATCCGAAATTCGCTCACGGCCCCGCACCCAGATG
>DATDHA010000304.1:0-3484 GCA_036521815.1 Alphaproteobacteria bacterium
CGCCCCGCAGATGATCTTTGCCTCGGCGACCCCCGGGGGCTACGAGGCCAAGCACTCATCCCAGGTGGTCGAGCAGCTGGTGCGCCCCACGGGGCTGGTCGACCCCGAAGTCGAGGTGCGCCCGGTGGCGAGCCAGGTGGACGATGTGCTTTCCGAGATCCGCAAGACGGCGGCGCAAGGCGAGCGCGTCCTCATCACGACGCTCACCAAACGCATGGCGGAGGACCTCACCGATTACCTATCCGAGCACGACGTGCGCGTACGGTATCTGCACGCCGATATCGAGACGGTGGAGCGCGTCGAGATCATCCGCGACCTGCGCTTGGGGAAATTCGACGCGCTCGTCGGGATCAATCTGTTACGCGAGGGGCTCGACATGCCGGAAGTCTCGCTCGTGGCGATTCTCGACGCAGACAAAGAAGGGTTCCTGCGCTCGGACAACTCGCTCATTCAGACGATCGGCCGTGCGGCCCGCAATATCCACGCGCGTGCCATCCTCTACGCGGACCGGATGACGGGCTCCATGCAGCGCGCGATCGATGAGACGAGCCGCCGGCGGCAGAAGCAGCTCGACTACAACGTCGCTCACGGCATCACGCCGCGGGGAATCGAAAAGCCCGTGACCGACATCATGGAGGGAGCACGGAGCGAGGCGCCCGGCAGCCGCCGCCGCGGCGAGAAGCCGCGCAGCGCCGCTGACCTGCGCCCCGAGGCGCTGGTGAAGGAGATCAAGAGGCTCGAAGCCGACATGCTGAGGAAGGCCCGGAATCTCGAGTTCGAAGAGGCGGCGACACTCCGAGATGAGATCGAGAGACTCAAGCAGCTCGAGCTCGGGCTGCCGGCGGGCGCTGCAGGGCGCGCTTAGCGTGTGTTTCGTAGCCGCGTAAGTGCTTGGAATCACAAGCTTTAGCTTGCTTAAGCAGGCGCTCTCTTGTAATGTTCGCGCCCCTCGCCGGGCTTGAAGACTTCAGGCGCGTAGCTCAGTGGTAGAGCATCACCTTGACATGGTGGTGGTCGGTGGTTCGATCCCACTCGCGCCTACCAGACAGTGGAAAGAGGGCGCTCCCGCGGGGCTCAAAACCCCTTCAGGGGCGCCCTTTTTTAGCGGTCTCGCAAGATTCGCCCGGCGACAGTTAAGTTTTGCCGAGTTGAGCCCATGCCCGTTGTCACCTTGCCCGATGGCAGTCAGCGCCACTTCGAACGCCCCGTGAGGGTGGATGAAGTCGCGGCCGGCATCGGCGCGGGACTTGCGAAGGCGGCGCTCGCCGCACGCGTCGACGGCAAGCTCGTCGACACCTCGTACGTGATCGATCACGATGCGAATCTCGCCATCGTGACGGACCGGGATCCGGACGGCCTCGAGGTCATCCGGCATTCGACCGCGCACCTCCTGGCGCAGGCGGTGAAAGAGCTGTTCCCCGAGGCGCAGGTGACGATCGGCCCCGTGATCGAGGACGGTTTTTACTACGACTTCGCATTCACGCGTCCCTTCACGCCCGAGGATCTCGCGGCAATCGAGAAGAGGATGGCGGAGCTCGCACAGGCGGATGCGAAGGTCAGCCGGCGGGTGATGCCGCGTGATGCAGCAGTGAAGTTCTTCCGCGACCTGGGCGAGATCTACAAGGCGGAGATCATCGCGGGGATCCCCGATAAAGACGAGATCAGCCTCTACGGGCAGGGCAACTGGGTCGACCTGTGCCGCGGGCCGCACGTGCCCTCCACGGGCAAGCTCAAGGCCTTCAAGCTCACCAAGGTCGCCGGCGCCTATTGGCGGGGCGACTCGCGCAACGAGATGCTGCAGCGGATCTATGGCACCGCCTGGCCCGACAAGAAGCAGCTCGATGCGTATCTCACGCGCCTCGAGGAGGCCGAGAAGCGCGATCACCGCCGCATCGGCAAGGACCTGGGTCTGTTTCACCTCCAGGAGGAGGCACCGGGGGCCGTCTTTTGGCACCCGAAGGGCTGGACCGTATTCCAGGAGCTGATCCAGTACATGCGCATGAGGCAGCGCGCGGCCGGCTACGAGGAGGTGAATGCGCCCGAGCTCATGGACGCTTCGCTGTGGAAGCAGTCGGGGCACCTCGAGAAATTCGGTGAGAACATGTATCTCACCAAGACCCCGGACGAGCGCACCTACGCCATCAAGCCCATGAACTGTCCGGGGCACGTGCAGATCTTCAAGCACGGCTTGAGGAGCTACCGCGAGCTGCCGGTGCGGTTCGCCGAGTTCGGCAAGGTCCACCGCTACGAGCCCTCCGGCGCGCTGCATGGACTCATGCGCGTGCGCGCCTTCACCCAGGACGACGGCCACGTATTCGTGACGGAGGAGCAGATCACCTCCGAGTGCGTCGCCATCACGAAGCTGATTCTCGACATCTACCGCGATTTCGGCTTCGAGGAAGTGGCCATCAAGTACGCCGACCGACCCGCCAAGCGCGTCGGCGACGATGCGATCTGGGACCGGTCGGAAGCGGCTCTCAAGGCGGCCTCCGAAGCGGCCGGCATTCAGTACACCCTCAATAAGGGCGAGGGGGCCTTTTACGGCCCGAAGCTCGAGTTTGTCCTGCGCGATGCGATCGGGCGCGATTGGCAGTGCGGGACGCTCCAGGTCGACCTCAACATGCCCGAGCGCCTGGGGGCCTACTACATCGACGAGCACTCGGCCAAGCGCACGCCGGTGATGCTGCATCGCGCGATGTTCGGCTCGCTGGAGCGCTTTTTTGCCATTCTTCTCGAGCACCACGCGGGTAAGCTCCCCGCCTGGCTCGCGCCGGTGCAGGCGGTGGTCCTGAGCATCACCGACCGACAGGACGCATATGTAGGAAAGATGACGGAATCCCTGAAAAATCAGGGCTTTCGCGTTGAATCCGACTTGCGTAACGAGAAGGTCGGCTTTAAAATTCGCGAGCACACGCTGAAGCGTGTTCCGTATCTTTTGGTGGCGGGCGACAAGGAAGTGGCCGCAAACCTACTTGCAGTGCGCAGTCGAAGCGGCAAGGACCTGGGCACGATGGCCCCGGAGACGTTCGCCGAACGGTTCCGCGTCGAGCTCGAAAGCCGCGGGCGCAGGAGTGTGGAGGGTTGACGAATCGCTAGTGCAATAAAGCGGGTCCGGCGCAATGAGGACATCAACGCGCCGCAACTGCGTGTGATCGCGGCCGATGGGTCGCAGGCCGGGGTGATGTCGCGTTACGACGCCCTGCAGATGGCGACAACCGCTGGGCTCGATCTGGTCGAGGTTTCGCCGACCGCAGAGCCGCCGGTCGTGCGCATCATGGATTACGGGAAGTTTCTGTTCGAGCAGAACAAGAAAGCCCACTCCGCGAAGCGCAAGCAGAAGCAGATTCAGGTAAAGGAAGTGAAGTTTCGTCCCGGCACGGGCGAGTCGGATTACCAGATCAAGCTGCGTAATCTCACTCGATTCCTGACCGAGGGCGACAAGGCCAAGGTGACCCTGAGGTTCCGTGGCCGCGAGATGGTGCAC